>DASZOE010000605.1:0-4450 GCA_035550945.1 Acidimicrobiales bacterium | reverse complement strand
CTCCAGCACCGCCTCGCAGAGCGCGGCGGCCGATCGCTCCCTGGCCGCGGTCATCCGTGTACGCCCACCCGCACGCCCCGGAACCGGGCCGGCACCGCGGGGTGGCCGGTGTGGCCGAACTGCTGGGGCTGGCCCTTGCCGCAGTTGGGCGTGGCCCAGAAGATCCACTCGTCGGCGTTGCCCAGGCGGTCGAGGGACGCCCAGAACCGGGGTGTGACGCCGGTGTAGGTGGGGTTGCGGAGAAGGCGGCCGAGCTTGCCGTTGTTGATCTCCCGGCCCACCTCGCAGCCGAACTGGAAGTTGAGGCGCTTGTCGTCGATCGACCAGGACCGGTTGGTCTCCATGTACACGCCCTCGGCCGTGTCCGCGACCATCTCCTCGAGGGAGGACTCCCCGGGCAGGATTCCCACGTTGGTCATCCGGACGATGGGCAGGCGGGCGTAGCCGTCGGCCCGGACCATGCCTCCGGGGGGCAGGCCGGCGCGGGCCGCGGAGTCCCGCCCGGACAGGACCCCGACCCAGGTGCCCTCGCGGACGATGTCGACCCGGCGGGCGGGCGTACCCTCGTCGTCGTAGCCGAACGACCCCAGCGCGCCCGGGAGGGTGGCGTCGGCGGTGACGTTCATGAGCTCCGAGCCGTAGCGGAACCGGCCCAGCTCGGCAAGGTCGAGGAAGGAGGTGCCGGCGAACGCCGCCTCCCAGCCGAGGATCCGGTCGAGCTCGATGGCGTGGCCCACCGACTCGTGGATCTGCAGACCGAGCTGCTCGGGACCGAGGACGAGGTCGGTGACGCCGGCGGGGCAGGTCGGCGCCCCGAGCAGGGCCACCGCCTCCTCGGCCACCCGGAGGGCGTTGCCCTGGAGGTCGGCCTCCCGGACCAGCTCGTACCCCCGCGTGCCGTAGCGGCCCCCGATCCCTCCCCAGGACCGCCGCTGGGTCTCGCGCTCCCCCGGCGCGGTGGCGCTCATGGCCGTGCCGCACTCGACCAGGTGCTGGGAGATGCGGTGGCCCTGGCTGGAGACGAACCACTTCTCGGTCTCCCACCACGTCATCGAGGCTTCGGCCACGGAGATGCCGGCGACGCCGGCCATGGTGGCCGTGGCCCCCACCAGCAGGTCGCCCTTCTCGGAGAGCGGTACCGAGGCCGGGTGCTCGGCCCACACCGACGCCCAGTGGTCCTGGGCGACCGGCACGTCGGCCAGCTCGAGCGGGGGCCCGGGGACGAGCGCCGAGGCCCGGGCGATGGCCGTGGCCTCCTCGCCGGCGCGGCGGGCGGCGGGGGCGGCGAGGTCGCACGTGGCAAAGAACCCCCACGAGGACCCGACAAGGGCCCGCACGCCGACCCCGGCGGTCTCGCTGCGCCGCAACCCGTCGAGGTCGCCGCTCCGGGCATGGAGGTACTCGGTGGCGCTCAGCACCCCCCGGGCGTCGGCATAGGTCGCGCCCGCGGCCACGGCACCCTCCACGGCCGCGGTCGCCAGGTCGAACACGGACGGGAACCTACTGCCGACCGAACGCCGAGGTGCGCAGCGGCGAGGCATGGATCTGGCGGACGCCGGAGCCGCCGGAGGCGGCCCTCCCCGGCTGCCAGCAACGGTGAACGGCGGAGGGAGGCCGGCCCGCCGGCCGACAACCCGGCCGGCCTGGGCTACTCGGCCGAGGAGCTCCGCTCCGAGGCCGACAACACGGCCTGGGCCGCGGCCAGGCGAGCGATGGGGATCCGGAAGGGCGAGCAGGAGACGTAGTCGAGGCCGGCCTCGGCGAAGAGGCTGATCGAGTCGGGGTCGCCGCCGTGCTCCCCGCAGACGCCCAGCTTCAGCCCCGGCTTGGTCGCCCGGCCCTTGCGGGCGGCCTCCCGCACCAGCTCGCCCACGCCGCCGGGGTCGATGCTCTCGAACGGGTTGCGCTTGAGCAGACCCAGCTCGAGGTAGGTCGACATCAGGCGGCCCTCGACGTCGTCGCGGCTGAACCCGAACACCATCTGGGTGAGGTCGTTGGTGCCGAACGAGAAGAAGTCGGCCTCCTCGGCGACCTCGTCGGCCCGGATGGCGGCCCGGGGTGTCTCGATCATGGTGCCGATGGTGACCGCCAGGGCCTCGCGCTGCGACGCCGGGACGGCCTGGACGGCGTCGGCGACCGCCTGCTCCACCCAGCTGCGAGCCAGAGCCAGCTCCTCGCGGCTGACGGTGAGGGGGACCATGATCTCGACGACCGGCCGCCCCCCGGCCGCGACCCGCTCGGCCGCCGCCTCCATGAGGGCCCGCACCTGCATGCCGTAGAGCCCGGGCCTCAGGACGCCGAGGCGCACGCCCCGGATGCCGAGCATGGGGTTGAACTCGTGCCAGACCTGGGCGGCCCGGAAGTAGTTCCGCTCCTCGTCTGACAAGCCACTGGTCGCCGCCTTGATGGCCAGTTCCTCGGTGCGGGGGAGGAACTCGTGGAGGGGCGGGTCGAGGAGGCGGACGGTGACGGGCAGGCCGTCCATGGCTTCCAGGATCTCGCCGAAGTCGGCCTTCTGGGCCTGGCGCAGCTCCTCCAGGGCGGCGGCCTCCTCCTCGGGCGTGTCGGCGAGGATCATGCGCCGGACGACCGGGAGCCGTTCGCCGAGAAACATGTGCTCGGTGCGGCAGAGGCCGATGCCCTCGGCGCCGAACCGAAGGGCGTTGGAGGCGTCCGGCCCCGTGTCCGCGTTGGCCCGCACCGCCAGGTGGCCGCTGCGGATGTCGTCGGCCCAGCCGAGCACGGTGGCGAACTCCGGGGGCGGCTCGGCGAGCGAGAGGGCCACCTCACCGAGCATGACGTTCCCGCTCGTGCCGTCGACGGAGATCACCTCACCCTCAGAGACGGTGACCCCGCCGGCGGTGAAGGCCTTGCCCTTGATGTGCACGGACTCCGCCCCGACCACGGCCGGCTTTCCCCAGCCCCGCGCCACCACGGCGGCGTGACTCACCAGCCCGCCCCGCGAGGTGAGGATGCCCTCCGCGACGATCATGCCGTGGACGTCCTCCGGCGACGTCTCGGTGCGGACGAGGACGACCTTCTCGCCGCGCTCGGCGGCTTCGGCCGCGTCGTCGGCGGTGAAATACGCCTTGCCCACCGCCGCGCCCGGCGACGCGGCCAGGCCGGTGGCGAGCACCGTGGCCTCCGTCGCCCCGAACTGCGGGTGGAGGACGGCCTCCAGGTGCTCGGCGCTGATACGCCGAACCGCCTCGGCCTTCGACAGGCCGATCTCGGGCTCAGTGGTCATGTCCACCGCCATCCTGAGGGCGGCCGCGCCGGTGCGCTTGCCGACCCGGGTCTGGAGCATCCAGAGCTTGCCCTGCTCGATGGTGAACTCGGTGTCGCACATGTCGCGGTAGTGGCGCTCGAGCCGCCCGAAGATGCCCTGCAGCTCCTCGTAGACGGCCGGGAAGAGCGTCTTCATCTCCTCGAGGGCGAGCGTGTTGCGGATCCCGGCCACCACGTCCTCGCCCTGGGCGTTGACGAGGAAGTCCCCGTACGCTCCCTGGGCGCCGGTGGCGGGATCGCGGGTGAACCCCACGCCGGTGCCGGAGTCGTCGTCACGGTTGCCGAACACCATGGCCTGGACGTTCACCGCCGTGCCCAGCTCGTGGGCGATGCGCTCCCGCACCCTGTAGGCGACGGCCCGGGGCCCGTTCCACGAGCGGAAGACGGCCTCGATGGCGCCCCGCAGCTGGTCGGCGGGGTCCTGGGGGAAGGGCGCACCGGTGTGGCGGGACACCACGTCCTTGAACGAGACGACGAGCTCGGCGAGGACCGCCGCCGGCACCTCGGCGTCGCTGCCGGTGCCCGCCGCCTCCTTGGCCGCCTCGAAGAGCGCCTCGAACTCCTCGCCGGGGACGCCGAGGACGATGCGGCCGTACATCTGCACGAAGCGGCGGTAGCTGTCGTAGGCGAAGCGCTCGTCGCTCGTCTGGGCGGCCAGGCCCTTCACCGACTCGTCGTTGAGGCCCAGGTTGAGGACGGTGTCCATCATCCCCGGCATCGAGAACTTGGCCCCGGAGCGCACGCTGACGAGGAGCGGGTCGGCAGGGTCGCCCAGGCGCCTGCCCATCGCCTTCTCCAGCGCCTCGAGGTGGCGGACCACCTCGTCGGAGAGCCCCTCGGGCCAGCCGTCGACCATGTAGGCCCGGCAGGCGTCGGTGGTGATCGTGAACCCGGGCGGCACGGGCAGCTCGAGCACCGAGGTCATCTCCGCCAGGTTGGCGCCCTTGCCTCCGAGGAGGTCCTTCAGGCTCATCGGCGGAGCGCTGTGCCGGTGGTCGAAGGCATACACGTAGGTCACGGGGACTCTCCTGGGGGACGGGCGCGGGTTACCTGCAAGACCCGCGGAGACCCCTCAACGTTACCGGTTGTGCGTTTCGGGCCACGCAGGCCGGCACTGCGTTCGGGCCACGCAGGCCGGCGCTGCGTTCGGGCCACGCAGGCC
>DASZOE010000604.1:0-6477 GCA_035550945.1 Acidimicrobiales bacterium | reverse complement strand
GTCCACCGGGCCGGATCCCATGGCGCCCACAGGAGCGAGAAGTTGAAGACCATGTGCAGCTCGTCGCCCGCCCCGGAGTACGGCGCCAGCCGGCCGGCCGCTCCCAGGTTCACCTCGCCCACCATGGCCCGGTCGCCCGGGTACGAGTCGAGCACCCGCCGGATGCCGCGCAGCAACGGATGGGCCGCGGGATGGTCGTGCACGCCGACCAGGTCGATGTCGGCCATCTCTGGTGGCTGGTCGGGCAGCCTCTCGTCCTTGCCGATCAGATGGACGACGTCGGCCCGGAAGCCGTCGACGCCCCGGTCGAGCCAGAAGCGGAGGACGCCGTGCATCGCCTCGACCACGGCCGGATTGCGCCACTCGAGGTCGGGCTGCTCGGGCAGGAAGAGGTGGAGGTACCACTGGGCGGTCGCCTCGTCCCAGGTCCACGCGTCTCCCCCGAAGGCCGCCCGCCAGTTGTTGGGCCGGTCCCGCCAGATGTACCAGTCGCGCTTCGCGCTCTCCAGCGACGACCGGGACTCCAGGAACCAGGGGTGGCGGTCGGACGTGTGGTTGGGTACCCAGTCGATGATGACCCGGAGGCCCCGGGCGTGGGCGTCGGCCAGCAGGCGGTCGAAGTCGTCGATGGTGCCGAACATGGGGTCGACGTCGCAGTAGTCGGCCACGTCGTAGCCGAAGTCGGCCATCGGCGACGGGTAGAAGGGGCATATCCAGACGGCATCGACGCCCAGCCACTCGATGTGGTCGAGGCGGCGGCGGATGCCCTCCAGGTCACCCACGCCCGGCGAGCCGCGGCCTCCGTCCGCGAACGACCGCGGATAGATCTGGTAGAAGACCGCCGACCTCCACCACGGCTCGGGCGCCATGGCGCCCGATGGTACGGCGGCGGATGCTTCAGGAAGTGCCCGGACCTGCCGACATCTCCTCCCAGAACCCCGACGGGGCCCGACGAAACGGAGACGACATGGACCTGCACGCATGGGGTCAGCAGCGCGCCCAGTACTCCCGCGCCCGCCACGGCCGTAACGAGCGGGGCGCCAGCCTCGTCGAGTGCGCCCTGATCCAGGGCATCACCCAGGCCATGCAGCTCCGCGGCGTCAGCCGCCCGTTGACCATGGTCCGCTCCGCCGAATCGCAGACGGCGGCGTAGCGGCTAAGGGGCGGAGGCGCCGCCCCGCTCCGCCTCCCGGGCCTCGGGGGGGCGGAGGTCGACCCGAAGGACGAGGAAGCCGTGCTCGATGGTGCCGGTGGCGTCGCCGAGCATGGCGTAGTCCTGGTAGTCGAGCTGCATCCGCTCGAGGAAGCGCCGGCGGTCGGCGCCCTCGAGCGGCGGCATGCCCCGGCTGCGCACGGCCCCGGCCCGCTCCCTGAAGCGCCTGATCATGGCGTCGACGTCGAACTCGTCTGCCATCAGGCCCACGCTAGTGCCGGGCTGCCTCGCGTTCGGCCACGCCGGCTGGCCCCCTGTCGGGGACGGGCGGCGGGTAGACTCTGGCCGGCTGTCGGACCCACGGCGCGGGAGCAGGGCACGTGAAGAAGGGAAGGCACCGCCGCTTCGAGGAGGCCCGGGCGCTGAAGCGCAGCACCGAGGTCATCGCCGAGCCCTGCGCCGAGTGCGGCGCCGCGCCGGGCGACGAGCACGCCTCCTGGTGCCTGGCATCCGAGGACGACGAGGAAGTAGCGGAGGACTATTAGCGAGCGAGCCTCAGACCGCCGAGAGTCGGTTCGGGGCAAGTCGGTGCCGGCGGTCTGAGCCCCGCTCGGTTGAACCCTCGGCACGGTGGGGGGCGGGCTCGAGCCCGCCCCGTTACCGCGTCGGCTGCCTGAATAGCGTCCTCCTCGAAACAGGTCTCGCTGAACCGACCGGGGCAACGGTCGGGAGGAGGTCGCCATGGGCACCGTCGCCAGCCTATTGACCGAGCATGTGAGCTTCCGCTGCACCTCGGTGGACCGGATCTTGGTGGCCGGCTACGTGCCCGGGCTGCAGTCGGAGGGCCAGGTCATCCGCTTCCTGCTCCAGCGGGGCTACAAGATCCCCTCCCCGGCCGGGCTGGCTCACAACCACGACCGCCTGGTCGGCGAGATCGGCGAGATCGAGCGCTTCACCGCCGAGCACGAGTTGCCCGTGGTGCGCTTCACCAAGGGCCCGGCAAGGCGTACGGATGCTCGCCGCGCGCCCATGATGAGCTGGAGGCGCATTCGGCGGGACCGCCGGCGTGAACAAGCAACGGCGCACCACCGGCGGAGGCGGAGGGTGGTGAGCCGGAGAGACGGCTCGCCAGATGAGCGGCCGCCGTCTACTGCTTGGGGCGGATGTGATAGTGCAGCACGAGGAAGGGCAGCCCGAATACCCAGAACGCGTGATCGGCGTGCACTTGACCGCCGTCGACGTAGACGTCGAGTTCCTCGGCGAATCCCCGGACGGCCAGGGCGGTGAGCTCCCGCGTCGACGGGTCGACGTAGGTCAGGTAGTGGCCGGGGTGCTCGAGGGCACTGCGGCTGGTCAACCGCAGCCCTCCGCCGTCGCGGGCCTGGGGAAGGAGTGTCGCCGTGAAGCTGGCCTGGGGCAGCGGGAAGCCCACACTCACGTAGCCCCGCCTGTCGTCCCGGTAGGTGGTGTAGATGCCGACGTAGATGGGGGCGCCCGTGGTCCGGTAGGACCTGATCCACCCCCGGACGTCGGTGACGCCGTCCCGGTCGACGTCGACGGTGTCGATACGGCTGTCGACGCCTTGCATCGACTCCCTCTGGTTCATGGGGACGTTGGCCTGGCCCAGCGGCCGGGCTATCAACGTGCGGTAGAGCAGGTAGCCGGGACGGACCCACGTCCGCCAGGCGGGAACGATGTCGAGCGTGAAGCGGGTCGTGTGCTCGTAGAACTCCCGCACCCGAGGGTCGACGGTGACGGGATCGAAGTCGGGCCCGGCCAGCTGCTCGAGCGAGGCCACGATGCCGGCGTCGACCGCGCCCCGGACGTAGTCGCCTCCCAGGACCTCGGCCAGGGCCTTGACGTAGTCGGTGCCCACAAAGCGGGTGCGGGCCTCCAGCGGCACCACGAAGGGAAGGTCGTCGGGGCTCACCCGCTCGGCCAGGAGGGTGAGCTGGGCGTCGCGGAACACGGCGGCGGAGGCCACCCGGTAGGCGAGGACGGTCGTGCTGGCCACAACCGGCGCCGGCATTTGCGGGTCGACGGCGGCGAGGGACCGGCCCACTGCCGCGCCGAAGACCGGTCCCAGGACGACCTTTTGCGGACGTAGGCCCATGAGCCCGGCCACTGTCCCGGCGCCGGCGCCGATCGCCACCGGACCCGCGGAGGAGAGCCGTCCGGCCAACCACCCGAGCGGCGCCGCCAGCGCCGCGCTGGTCAGGATCCGGTGCCACAGCGGCGGAATCTCTCCGGGTCGCTGGAGGCGGCGAGCCGCCGCCTCCGACCCAGCCAGCAGGATTTGCACCGGCGGCGGCGCCGGCCCGCCGCCGGGTGCATAGGCAGGCGCCGGCGAGAGCCCCGATGCCGGCGGCGAAGAGCATGCCCTGCGGCCGGTCCGGTCTTGTCTCCGGCACGGGTCGACGGTACCCGGCCGCACCCAGGACGAGGGGACGCGCTAAGTGGCCCAGTGGCTATGGGATTGCTGGCTGGTTGATGGTCGAGCGCCAGTCACTCAGCATGCGTAGGCTCGCCCGAGAAGCTCGGACCGCTAACTTCAGGTGTGCTCCCCAAACGTGAGCACAACGCTCCCGACCTTGTGTCCGCCGTCGACCCGGCGATGCGCTTCGACGATCTGCTCGAATGGCAGGACCGAATCGATCACCGGCTTCACTACTCCCTGCTCGGCGAGGGACATGAGGGTTCGATAGCTGTCGGCGGTGATCGAGGTGTCGTTCTGACTCCCGCTGATCGTGGCCTTCTGCCACGACGCGGCGAGCGTCTGCGGGAGATCGCCGACGACCATCAGGAACCGGCCGCCGGGCTTCAGGGAGCCCTTCACCCGCGAGTAGGGCGCGTTGCCGTGGTTGTCCATGATCACGTCATAGCGTTGCCCCTCGCTCGTGAAGTCGGTCGTTGTGTAGTCGATGACGTGGTCGGCTCCGAGGCCACGGACCAACTCTGCGTTGGCACCACTGCAGACGGCCGTCACCTGGGCGCCGAGGTGTTTGGCGAGCTGCACGGCCAACGTGCCGACCGCACCGGAGGCGCCATTGATGAGCACCGTCTCACCAGCGGCGAGCCTTCCCCGCCGGAAGAAATGGAGAGCCGTCTCGCCGCCGAAGCACAGGGCCACCGCATCCTCATAGCTCAAGTTCCCAAGGATCCGGGCGATCCCTCCGTCTTCGGCCACGGCCACGTATTCGGCGTGGCAGCGGAAGTCGAACCCGCGCGAGGCGACCACCCTGTCGCCCGGCTGGAACCGAGTGACCGCGCTGCCCACCGCCTCGACCTGCCCGGCGACCTCGTGGCCCAAGATGGGCTGCTTCGGCTTGGTGAAGCCGAGCTTCAGGCGCATCGGCAGTCGCAGCCCGCCGGGGACGCGCAGTGCCCTCACCCGGGCGTCGCCGGAATTGACCGTTGTCGCGAACGCCTTGACCACCACGTCGCCGTCCGCCGGCACGGGCTGGGGCACCTCCGTGATCTGCACGACCTCAGGCGGTCCGTATCGTTCGCAGACTGCAGCCTTCATCATTGATCCGTAGCGAGCCGTGGAGGGGGCCCTCGGGTCGGCCTCGGCATTCGGCTCCGGCGGGCCGTTGGTCATCCCGTTCACTGTATGTCCGCTGGTTGTATGGCCGTCCCCGTAGTCGCCTGACCGCCGGGCCCGCCGTCGTCTGACGCGTCATTTGCTCGGGACTCTCGACAGCGGTCTCGTTGTCGATCTCTATCGAGGCGTCAACGGCGCCAGAGCCTTGGCCTCCGCAGCCGCCTGTGAGCGGTGTGCCACCGCTGCGCCGTTGGCCCGATGGGCGTTCACGCCTGTCGGTGACAGTGTCATCGACGCAAGGGTGCTGGTCGGTCCCCTCTTTCTGGTGGCAGTCTGCACATAAGGGTGAAGCGGAAGACGGAGGCCTGGCAGCGGAAGCACGCGCCCCGACGGCGTCCCGGCTGGCGGCCCTCGAGCCCGGCAGCCGCCGCCGGCGGATAACGGCGGGGCGGGCCTACCGGCGCCCTCCCGCGGACCCGCTCGAGCAGCTGCTGCAGCTCGCCCACCCGCACGCCGACCCGGGTCGAAGGCCACCGGAGCTCGAGCAGCTACAACGACGCCAGCGACGCCCCTGGCCCAGCTACTTCTGGCGCACGGCGGGGTGGGGGAGGAGGTTCCGCGACCGTCGCCGCTGGTCGAGATGGGCGGCCAGGCGGCGGTACACCGGTTCGCCCACGAGGGCTACCAGCTCGTCGGCCATGGCCCGGTACACCGGCTCGGCGCCCTGGAAGGCCTCGGGCGCCTCGGTGCACCACCAGTGGAACTCGGCACCGCCCGCTCCCCAGTGGCGCCGTTGCCACTCGGACACCGTGGTGGTGACGTGGCCGTCGCCGTCGTCGCGGTCGTCGCGGCGCAGCGGCAGCTGCCAGCACACGTCGGGCTTGAGGTCCATGGGCCGCTCGCCCCGCTCCAGGGCGGCCTGGTGGAGGGCGCAGCCCGGGCCGTTGGCGAAGCCGGGCCGGTTCAAGAAGATGCAGGCGTCGCCCACCATGCGGGTGACGCTCTCCCCGGCCCGCGTGGTCTTCACCACGCCCCGGGAGCGCCCCTGGCGGCGGAACTGCCACTGGTGGGGCTCGAGGGTGGCGGCCGCGGCCTCGACCCGCGCCACGTCGTCGGGGCCGGTGAAGTGGGCGCCGTAGGAGCAGCAGCCGTGGACGAGCTCGGGGGCGGGGCCGGTGAGCACGCCCTGGCAGCCCTGGCCGAAGATGCAGCTCCATCGCGAGAGCAGGAAGGTGACGTCGAACACCCAGGTGCGGTCCTCCTCCCCGTCCTCGAAGGAGATCCACTCGTGGTCCGGCGGAGCCGGGGTCGCGGTCATCGCCGCACCGTCGCCAGCTCGCCCCAGAGCTCGCCGGCGGCGAGCAGGCCCTTCCAGAACTGGTCCATGACCATGCGTTCGTTCGGGGCGTGGAAGCGGTCGTCGGGAAGGGCTACGCCGAGGTAGAGCACCGGCGCGTCCAGCACCCGCCCGAGCGCCTCCTCGGGACCGCTCCCGCCGATGCGGGTGAAGACGGGCGCCGTGCCCCAGACCCGCTCCACGGCCCGGCACAGGGCGGCCATGGCTGGCGAGTCGACGGGGGTGAGGGCGGGCGCCACCGCCCCCTCGGGCCGGGCCTCGACCTCCGTGCCCTCCGGCGTGTGGTCGGTCAGCCAGCCGGAGAACGCCTGGGCGACGGCCTGGGGGCGCTGCTCGGGGACGAGGCGGAACGTCACCTTGAAGCTGCCCCGGGCGGGGACCACCGTCTTCATGCCGTCGCCGGTGTAACCCACGCCGATGCCG
>DASZOE010000603.1:0-4747 GCA_035550945.1 Acidimicrobiales bacterium | reverse complement strand
GCGGGAGCGGTTCGGCGCCGCCCAGGCGCCGAACCGCATCGCTACGGCCGGAACCTCATCCGCAGGTCGACCAGGCCCCGCAGCGTGAGGCTGTCCCGGTGCGCGGGTGGCCCGTCCGCCAGCTCCCAGGACGCGAAGCGGTCGAGGAGGCGATCGAGCACGACCGCCATCTCCAGCCGGGCCAGGGCCGCGCCCAGGCAGTAGTGGATGCCGCTGCCGAAGCTGAGGGAGCTGCCCTCCGAGCGCCCGACGTCGAGGCCATCGGGGTCCGAGAACCGCTCGGGATCGCGGTTGGCGGCGCCGAGCAGGGCGAGCACGGCCGTGCCCGGCTCGACCCGATGGCCGGCGATGTCGATCGCCTCGTAGGCGGTGCGGGCGGTGATCTGTACCGGGCTGTCGTAGCGGAGCAGCTCCTCCACCGCGGTGCGGAGGAGGCTGCGGTCGTAGCGCAGCCGGTCGAGCTGGTCGCGGTTCTGGAGGAGGGCGAGAAGCCCGTTGCCGATGAGATGCGTCGTCGTCTCGAACCCGGCCGCGAACAGCAGGATGGCCGTGGAGATCAGCTCGTACTCCGTGAGCTGGTCGCCCTCGTCCTCGGCCTCGATCAGCTGGGTGAGGAGGTCGTCCCGCGGCCGGGCCCTGCGCTCGGCCACCAGGTCGCCGAAGTACTCCTCCATCTCGGCGCTGGCCGCGGTGGCCTCGGCCAGCGCCTCGGGCGTGATGGCCAGCTCCAGCACCGCGGTGCTGGCCCGCACGAGGGGCCGGAACCGGGGGCGGTCCTCGGCGGGGACGCCGAGCATCTCGCCGATGACGGTCACGGGGAGGGGAAAGGCCAGCGCGCCCATGACGTCGACCTCGCCGTCTTCGAAGCCGTCGAGCAGGTCGTCGACCAGGGTCACGATGCTCGGTCGGAGAGCCTCCACGGTGCGGGGGGTGAAGGCCCGGGTGGCGAGCCCCCGCAGCCGGGTGTGGTCCGGGGGGTCGGCGAAGAGCATGTTCGAGTGGTCGTTTCGGAAGGCGGCCTGCTCGGCCCGGTGCTCCTCGCCCAGGCCCAGGGCGTCGGCCGCTCCCGAGAAGTCCTTGCCCACCCGCGAGTCGCGCAGGAGCTGCTGGCAGTCGTCGTAGCGGGTGAGCACCCAGAAGCCCATGGCGCTGCGGTGCACGGGCGCCTGGGCCCGCAGGGCGGCGTAGCGGGAGTAGGGGTCGGCTCGACCCTCGGGCGTGGCGACGAGCTCGACGAGCAGGGTGTCGGCGTCGACGGGAGGCGCGGCGGTCACGTTCCAGTGCTAGCAGCCTCCGGTTCGCTACTTCGACGCGGGGGGCGAATCGGCGCCCCGCGGCGCCGGGTCGTGCCAGACTCACCGGCATGCTGGACGCCATCGCTCTGTACCGCCGGGCCGTGGAGGAGTTCGGGTCGCGAGTGCGGGCCATCGGGGACGACCAGTGGCATCTCCCCACGCCGAACACCGACTGGGACGTCTCCGACCTCGTGAACCATCTGGTCTTCGAGGACGTCTGGGCGCCGCCCCTCCTGGCCGGCCAGACCATCGCCGAGGTGGGCGACCGCTTCGAGGGCGACCTCCTGGGCGACGACCCCAAGGCGGCATGGGAGGCCGCCGCCCGCGCCGCCGTCGCCGCCGTCGACGAAGAGGGGGCGCTGGCCCGCACCGTGCACATCTCCTTCGGCGACGTTCCCGGGGCCGAGTACGTCGCCCAGCTCACCGTCGACCACACGATCCACGCCTGGGACCTGGCCCGGGCCATCGGTGCCGACGAGGAGCTCGACCCCGAACTGGTGGAGGCCGCCTACGGGATCGTCGCCCCCCAGGCGGAGGCCTGGCGCCAGGGGGGCGCCTTCGGGCCGCAGGTCGAGCTGCCGCCCGGCGCCAGCCGCCAGGATCAGCTGCTGGCCCTGACCGGCCGATCGCCCGGGCCGGCTCAGGCGCCCTAGCCCTTCCCGTCTGCCGCCCCGGGGGCCGGACGGCGTCTCCGGTCGGCACCGCGCCGCCGGCTCTGCACCGCCAGGGCGAAGGCGCCGCATGCGATGGCGACGTTGCGGAACAACACTTCGAAGGCGTCGGGGTTCACCACGACGATGGCGATCATCGTGAGCCCAGCCAGCGTCGACGCCGCGAAGGTCCAGCGCTCGGTCATGAGGCCCACGGCCAGGAGCATCTCGAAGACGGCGAAGACGGGAAGGAGCTCGGTGGCCCATGTGGCCGGCATGAACGACGGGAAGTAGCGGGCGAACGTCGTGGGCCGGAAGAAGGACGAGGTCGCGGCGTAGGAGAGGACGAACGCCAGCCCGGCCCGGAGGAACCATGAGGGCAGCTGCTCCTCGAGGGCCCTTTGCCGTCCGGGCCCGGCGGCTGCGGAACGGGGTGCAGGCTCGACCTCGGGCTCGACCTCGGAATCGTCGCCGACCGGCTCGACGGCCCGGAGCGGGAGCCTCGCTGTCAGTCGTCGCACCTCGCTCATCCGCCTCCCGCCACTCGTCCAGGCAGCGCCCCCCGGCTCCTCTTCCTACGGTCGGAGGCCCCGGAGGGATTGCCGGGGGGCGCGGCAATCCCGAACCGCCTCTCTCTCGTACGCTCCAGTGGTGTGGGCGTATCGGACGACACCCTCCTCGCCGGGTTTGCCCTCGGAGATCCGGAAGCGGCGGCCACCTTCATCCGCCGCCACCAAGGCGCCGTCTACGGCCTGGCCCGCTCCATGCTCGGCGACGCCGGCCTGGCCGAGGACGTCGCCCAGGAGGCATTCCTCCGCGCCTGGCGGCACGCCCCGGCGTACGACTCCCGCCGAGGTTCGGTCCAGACCTGGCTGCTGGCCATCACCCGGAACCTGGCCATCGACGCCATCCGCCTCCGGCGTCCCCAGCCTCTCGCCCCCGAGGCCATCACCCGCATGGAGGTGGAGGCCCTCGGCCCGGGCGGGTTGCCCGAGGCGATGGCGGAGGTGAACGCGGCGGTGGGTGAGCTTCGCCAGGCGCTCGCCGAGCTCCCTGCCGAGCAGAGGCGGGCGCTGCTGATGGCCGCCCTGTGCGGTGCACGGCCAAGGAGGTCAGCGACGTCGAGGGAATCGCCCTCGGGACGGCGAAGACCCGGATCCGGGCCGGGCTGCACAAGGTACGGTCGTCGTTGAGCAGGCACTCCTCGGAGGCCGGGCAGTGAACGCTCGAGGCCTCGGCTGCGCCGAGGCGGAGGCGCTCGTCCCCGAGCTGGCGCTGGGGACCGTCGACGGCGCCGATCGGGCTGCGGTCCTCGCCCACCTGGCGCGATGCACGAGGTGCCGGGAGGTCGCCGACCAGCTGGCGGGGGTGGCCGACGGGCTCCTGCTCCTGGCTCCTCGAGCCGAGCCGCCGCCGGGCTTCGAGACCCGCGTGCTGGACCGCATCGGCGCCCCGGCCGGGGCGGAGCGGCCGCGGCGCGCCCGGGGGCGGGCGCGGCGCGGGATGGTGGGCGTGGCCGCCGTCGCCCTGGTGGCCGCCCTCGCCGGCGGCGGCCTCGCCCTGCTGGCCGATCCCGACAAGGCGGGCGGCGACCTCCACACCGCGCTGGCCGTCGACGACGAGGGCCGGTGGACCTGTCGCGCCGTGGCCTATGGCACCGACCCGACGTGGCTGTTCGTCGCCCTCGACCGTCGCGACGGGGCGAACCGGTCCTTCACCGTGGAGGCCCGCCGGGTCGGTGACGCAACTCCGATCAGTCTCGGCAGCCTGACTCTCCACGACGGCCACGGGTCCCTGGCCACCCTGCTGCAGGTCCCTGCGCCCGAGCTCCACTCCATCCGGATGCTGGACGACACCGGTCGCGTGCGCTACGAGGCGGAGTTCCGCCCCGCGTCCTGACCAGAGCACACCCTTACGGCTTCGTCCACCAGGTTCGACTGGCTCGCGCTCGGCCTCAAGTATCGGCGCGATGGAACTCGGGCGTTTGCGACCAGGAGCATCGGGTTCGCCGATGAGCTCGCCCGACACCGATCCCGTGGCGGTGATCGCGTCC
Source organism: Acidimicrobiales bacterium (assembly GCA_035550945.1). Lineage (GTDB taxonomy): Bacteria > Actinomycetota > Acidimicrobiia > Acidimicrobiales > AC-14 > DASZOE01. The sequence goes on along the minus strand of DASZOE010000603.1, from coordinate 749 downwards.
ATCAAGTGGGCGAGATTCTCGCCGTGCTGGATGAGCGCGTCGGAGTCGCGGAACCGCTCGAGGACGATGCGCTCCGCTTCCTCGTCGTTGAAGTAGGTGTCGTACTGCAGCGTCCCCGTGTCCTGGGTGCGGACGATCTCCATGCACTGCGCGGACAGCCGTTGAACTCCTCAACGTCGCCGGCGTGGAACCGGAACCGCACGATGGCCTGAAGCTCGGTGGCAGCCATGCTCGCTCTCCTCCATCTCGTGCAGCCCCGTCGGCTGCTCCGACACAAGGACGGAGCGGGGGCCCTGTTCTCGAGTGATGGCGACATTCCGCGGAGCGTGCGGTTCAATCGCTAGTTGGTACGGCTGGCGTCGCCAGCCCGAGCTGTGGATGCAGCCGAGAGGCCCGCGGCGAGCGTTTGGCATTGCTCATCCGCAGGTCCCGAGCATGCGTTCGAACGGACTGCCGCCCCCCCGTTGCCCCGGAGCTTCTCGATGATTTGGGCGTTGAGTCCCTGCGGCGATGTCGACATCGTCCTCTTGTCGGCGCATAAGCGGTAATGGACGTACACGACGCCGCTGCGAAAGAGTCGCTCGCCCAAACAGGTCGAGCTCGGCGTGGACGCGGCGCGCAGGGCGCCCGGCGATCAGGGTCACCCTGTCGGGCCCGCGGCGCCGTGGTTAGGGGCACCTTGGGCAGCCGCCCACGGCGCGAATAGCCATCCGTTCCGAGACATGTCTCGCCGGCGCGGGGAACGGGAA
>DASZOE010000602.1:0-3949 GCA_035550945.1 Acidimicrobiales bacterium | reverse complement strand
CTCTTCGCGACCGCGCCGCAGACGGGGTGGGAGTCCCACGAGGCCGAACCGGGCCACCGGGGCGAACACCACTCCAACCCGACCCTGGTCAACAACGCGGAGACCCTGTGCAACGTCCCCCACATCCTCGCCCGGGGGGCGGACTGGCACCGGGCCATCGGCACGGACCGGTCGCCCGGTCACGTGGTGGTCACCGTGGTGGGCGACGTGGCCCGCCCGGGCGTGGCCGAGGTCGAGCTCGGCACCCCGCTCGGGGAGGTCATCGAGGCGGTGGGCGGCGGGGCCCGCCCCGGGCGGCGGCTGAAGGCGGTGTTCTCCGGGGTGGCGAACGCGGTGATCACCGCCGACCACCTCGACGCCCCGGTGAGCTACGAGGGCCTGGCCGAGGTGGGCAGCGGCTTGGGGGCGGCAGGGTTCGCGGTCTACGACGACACGGCCTGCATGGTCGAGGTCGCGTACCAGTACTCGCGGTTCCTCTGGGTCGAGTCGTGCGGGCAGTGCCCGGCGTGCAAGCTGGGCTCGGGCGAGATCACCGAGCGCCTGGCCACCATCGAGGACTGTCGCGGCACCGACGCGGACGTCGCCGTGGTCGGCGCCCGTCTGCAGAAGGTGACCGACGCCAACCGGTGCTACCTGGGGACCGAGGAGCAGCTCGTGGTCTCGAGCGTCCTGCGGGCCTTCCCCGACGAGTTCGCGGCCCACATCGAGGGGGACTGCCCTCGGCCCCGCACCGACCTCATCGCCCCGAAGATCGTCGACCTGGCCGACGGCCGGGTCGTCTACGACGAGCGTCACCGGCGCAAGCGCCCGGACTGGACCTACGAGGGGGAACCGGCCTCCGGCGGCTAGTTTCCGAGGGCCCAGTCGGGTCTTCACGGGGGGTGGCATGCGCAGATCGGTGCGGTTCCTGGTCGCAGTGCTGGTGCTGGCCGTCCTGGCCGCCGGGTGTGGGGGCGACTCGGGCGAGGACTCCTCCTCGACGACCGCGCCGGAAACCAGCCCGGCCACCACCAGCGCGCCCGGCTCCGATCCGAGAACGCCCGGCCAGCTGGCGGCCGACCGGGCCGCGGCCGAGGAGGCGGTGCTGACGCTGGCCGACTTCCCGCCCGGTTGGACGGCTGAGCCGGACACCGACGAGACCAGCCCCGAGGAGGAAGCCGCCGGCGAGCGGTTCGCCGCCTGCCTGGGGGTTGACGAGGCGCTCGTCGGGGGAGGCGCCCGGGCCGGTGCCAGGGCCACGAGCGACGACTTCGAGGACGAGGACAACAACTCGGTGCAGAGCACGGTGACGATGGTGTTCTCCCGGGAGCGGGCCCTCCAGCAGTTGGAAACATTCCGCAAGCCCGAGGCCGGGGCCTGCTTCGAGGCGTTCGTGGATGCCGCCATCGAGTACTCGATCCGGAACCCGGGACCCGGTCAGACGACGCCTCCGGAGCTCACCTTCGGCGACACCCGAGTCGACGTCCTCCGCCCGGCGGGCCTCAACACCGACTCCGTCGGCTACCGGGCCCGCGTGCCCCTGACCGTCGGGGACGAGAGCGCCGACGCCATCTTCGACATCATCCTCGCCCTCAAGGGCCGGGCCGGCATCACCATGATCTTCATCGGCATCGGCGGGCCCTTCCCGAGCGCCCTGGAGACCTCCCTCACGAACAAGGTGATCGACCGGGCGCCCGCGGCATAGCGGGAGGCGGCCGCCGCGCGCCCCGCCATGCAACGGAGATGAGTTCCTAACCGGAGTCAAGCCTTGAGGTGGCGCCTCGAGTAGTCGGTCGGGGACGGCAGGGGCCGCTGCTACGGCAGCGAGAGAGCTCCCGCCTCGTCGACTTCGAGGCCGGGCGTCTGGATCACTTCCCAGACGTGCCCGTCAGGATCGGCGAAGAATGCGTGCGAGCCCGCGTAGCCGAGCTGCGTGACCGGACGGAGCACGGTGGCGCCGGCCTCGACCGCTCTCGCGAGTGTCCTATGCACGGCTGCGGGAGAATCGACGGCCATTGTGAGCACGACGCCACCGAACCCGGGGGCCTGCTGGACCCTTTGCGCTCGATTCAAGATCGTCACGCCTGTGCAGGACGAGAGCGGCCGACACCGAAGCTGAGAGCACGGCCATTTTCGGCGCCGATGGAGGCGAGCGTTTCCACCCGAGCAGTTCGTAGAACGCAGCGCTGCGGCGATGTCGGCGACGCCCAGGGTCACGGCGCTGAGCTGCAGGCGGGGGGTCATGGCCCGATTCCGGTGGGTGGCCGTCGGCTGCAGTGGCACGCAGCTGACGTACACGTCGGGTCGAGAGGAGCGTCATCCATCGGCCGATGCTCGTTGATGGAGCGATAGCCCGCAACGCGCCCACGACCCGCCGGCGGAGTCAAGCCCTTGAGGGCCGGACTACAGGAAGGCGGCGAAGTCCGTCAGCACCAGGGCGAAGAGCACGAGGAGGGCCAGTAGCCCGTCCACCACGTGTGCCAAGGGATTCGTCCGATCCGAGATCAGCGTTCAGGAGTCGGCCTCGTGGCCGCTCCGGTCACACTTCGAGCCCAACCGGAAGAACCGACCCGGCGAACCCTACGAACGCCCTCCACCGGGGTGGTGGACCTTCCGGGGAACCCTAAATGTCACAACCCCGGGTTAGGATGGGAACGTCAGTTCGGGGTTGGGCGACCCCCTTTGCCAGGCCCTCGTCGGAAGGCCGAGCGCCGTGTGCGACACCTTGGGGGCACTGCGGGACGGCCTGCGCCGCTACGCCGCCCGGTTCGACGCCGCCGTCCTGTCGGCGGCGGACGCCGAGGTGGCCGTGGGACTGGCGGCGGCCATCGAGGGCGTGGCCGCCACCCTCAAGGCCCTGGCCGCGGCCCGGGTGGCCGAGGGCGGTTGGAAAGCGGGCGGCGAGCGGTCGGCCGCCCATCACCTGGCCCGGGCCACGGGCACCTCGGTGGCCCAGGCGGTCGAGACCATCGAGACGGGCCGGCGCCTGAAGGCCCTGCCGGTGGTGGCCGCCGCCGCTCGGGAGGGGCTGCTGTCGAGCCCCCAGGCATCAGCCCTGGCCGGGGCTGCGGCGTCGGATCCAACGGCCGAGCGCCGCCTGGTGGAGGCGGCTCGGGGTTCGTCGCTGGGCGAGCTGCGAGTGGAGTGCGCCCGCATCCGGGCCGCGGCGGCTCCCGACCTCGAGGCCCGGCGGGCGGCCATCCACAGGGGCCGCTACCTGCGCAGCTACACCGACGCCGAGGGGGCCTGGAACCTGCGGGTGCGGGACAACCCCGAGGTGGGGGCGGTGGTCATGGCCGCCCTCGAGCCCATCCGCGACCGGCTGTTGCGCTCGGCCCCCAAGCAGGGCCGAGGGGAGCCCCTGGAGGCGTACGCGGCCGACGCCCTGGCCGAGCTGGCCCGGGGCGGGGAGAAGGTGGCCAAGCGATCGAACACCGGGCCCAAGGTCATCGTGCGCGTCGACCTTCCCGCCCTGCTCCGGGGGCGCCCGGCGGAGGGCGAGGTGTGTGAGGTGGCCGGTTTGGGGCCGGTGGCGGTGTCCGCGGTGCGAGAGCTGTTGGACACCGGCGACCCCTTCCTGGCCGCGGTGGTGACCAAGGGCGAGCGGGTGGTGGGTGTGGCCCACCTGGGGCGGCGCCCCAACGCCCACCAGCAGAGCGCGCTGGAGTGGCTGTCACCGGCCTGTGCCGTGCGGGGCTGTCCCCGCGTGTCGTTCCTCCAGACCGACCACCGCGTGGACTGGGCGAGGAGCCACCTCACCGTGCTCGACCTCCTCGACCGCCTCTGCCCCCACCACCATGACCTCAAGACGCGGGCCAACTGGGCCCTGGTGGCGGGGCACGGCAAGCGGGAGCTCGTGCCGCCCGACGACCCCCGACATCCGCGGAACGCCGGGGGCAGGGCGCGGCCGCCGCCGTGAGCGCACCCGAGCGGCCGCCGCTCCCTATTTCGTCTTGGGGCGCATGTAGTC
>DASZOE010000601.1:0-1587 GCA_035550945.1 Acidimicrobiales bacterium | reverse complement strand
GTCCACGCCCGCCTCACCACGACCTTCCGCCGGCCCGCCCGGCCGGTGCTGGTGAGCTGCGGTCACCCCGCGGTGGAGCCCGAGGCCGTCGCCGGCGAGCTCCTCGCCGCGCACGACCAGGGCGTTCCCTGGTCCGAGATGGCGGTCCTGGTCCGCTCGCACGGGGAGCGGGCGCGGGCGGTGGCCCGGGCCCTCGCCCGCCACGGCATCCCCACCGCGCCCCACGCCGGGGCGACCGCCGACGAGCCCGCGGTGCGGGCCGTGCTCGACGTCCTCCGGTGGGTGGGCGGCGACCCCGCCGCCCTCGACCGCCTGGTGACATCACCGGTGGCCGGGCTCGATCCCGCCGAGGCGCGCGCCGTGCGCCGGGAAGCGGTCGATCTCGGCATCCCCCTCGAGGCCCATCCCCGGCTCGCCGCCCTGGCCGCGCTGCGGGCCCACCTGGTGACGCGGGCCGCCGCCGCGACCCCGGCCGACCTCGCCTTCGAGGTGTGGCAACGGGCCCTGGGCCACCTGGCCGAGCCGCGGAGCGCGGGCGACGAACGTGCCCTCGACGCCCTGGTCGCCTTCCACGACGGCCTGTCCCGGCGGGCCGAGCGCCGTCCCGACGAGCGGCTGGCCCACTTCCTCGCTCGTCACGTCGACCACGATCCGCCCGCCGACCCCTGGCGCAGTAGCGCGGCGCGGGGAGCCGACACGGTCGCGATCGCCTCCGTGGCTGCGGCCGCCGGGCGCCAGTGGCACACCGTGGTGGTCGCCGGGTGCGTCGAGGGCTCGTTCCCCCGCGTGAGGGCCCGGCCCCACCACTTCGACCGGGCCCTGCTGGCCGACGTCTCGCCGCCGTCCCCCGCCGAGCGCCGCCAGGGGGCCCTGGCCGAGGAGCGCCGCCTGTTCGCGCTGGCCCGGTCGCGGGCATCCGGCCGGCTGGTGGCCACCGCCGCGCCCGAGCCCGGCGTCCTCCTCAGCCGATTCGTCGAGGGCTGGCCGCCGGCCCAGGTGCGGCTCCCCCTCGCCCCCGGCCCAGCGCCGGTCGTCCGGGCCGCCACCGCCAACGCCGTCCCCGCATCACCCGACGGCGTCCTGCAGCTCTCCGCCACCCAGCTCGCCACGTACGACGACTGTCCGCTCCGGTACGCCTACGAGTACGTCCTGGGGGCGCGCCGCGAGGCCGGGGTGCACGCGGGGCTCGGAGGCCTCGTCCACCAGGTGCTGGCCGCGTTCTGCGATCCCGACGCCGAGGCGCCCGTGCCCCGCACCCGTGACGGCCTGCGGGCGCTGGCCGAGGAGCTGTGGCGCGACGACATCGCCCGCTACCGACCCCAGGTCGAGGAGGCCCGGCGGGACTACTTCGCCATGCTCGAGGCGTGGTGGGAGGGGGAAGGCGGCACCGGGGAGCGGGCGCCCGAGGTCCTCGCCGTCGAGCGGGGCTTCGACATCGAGGTCGGGCCCCACCGGGTCCGCGGCTACATCGACCGCATCGACCGGGCCGACGACGGCGTCGGGATCCGCAGCGTCGACTACAAGACGGGCAAGTCCGAGCCCACGGCCGAGTCGGTGGCCGACGACCTCCAGCTCGCGGTCTACCAC
>DASZOE010000600.1:0-5212 GCA_035550945.1 Acidimicrobiales bacterium | reverse complement strand
CGTCACCACCAAGGAGCCGTCGGGCCCGGCGGCCAGGGACGGGAACTCCGGGAGGAAGACGAGGAAGCGGCGGGCGGACACCACCCCGGACTCCAGCTCCCGGCCGGCCCCGAACGTCCGCCCGCCGTCGGTCGAGACGGTGAGCACCAGGGCGAAGGGCTCCTCGGCCGGCGGCCCCTCGAGGAACTCGAAGTCCCGCCGGTCGCCCTTGAAGTCCTCGTAGAGGACGAACAGGCGACCGTCGGGGGCCACGACGGGCGATGCGGCACCGACGCGGGGGCGCCCGGGGTCGCTCACCCGGACGGGCTCGGAGAACGTCCGCCCGCCGTCGGTGGACCGGGCGGCGACGACCGGATTGGGCATGCGGGGCATCTTGAAGAGGCCGACCTCCCGGGCCTGGAGCCAGGTCAGGAAGACGGTGCCGTCGGGGCCGACCGCCACCCGGGCCTGGAAGACGAGCTCCCCGGCCACCCGCACGGGATCGGAGAGCGTCCGCCCGCCGTCGGTCGACCGGGCCACCCAGAGGTTCTGGGGCACGTTCCCGTTGCCGAACAGGTTCACGTAACTGACGTACAGCGTGCCGTCGGGGGCGAACGCCGCGTCCGGGGCGAACGGGCGGTCGAAGCCCGAGGGCAGGGGCAGCGCCGTCTGCTGCCAGGAACCGCCCCCGTCCGTGCTCCACTGCACGTAGGCCGAGAACTCGGTCCGGTCGACACGGTGGGTCAGCACCACGTTGTCAGGCCGGCGGGGGTTGGCGGCGAGCGACGGCGAGTTGTTGGCGGTGAGGAAGCCGGCGGGATTGACGAGCACGTTGCGGCCGGCGGCGAGCTCCCCGTCGGGGAGGGAGGCGGCCCGCAGGACGGCCGCCGTCCCCAGGGCCATCGCCACCAGGGTCAGGCCCGAGGCCAGCACGAGGGAGGGCCGGGCCAGATCTCGGACTAGCGCCAGAACGCGCATACCGTCACCTCACGAATATCTTGCCTTCTGCGGAAAACGTTGTATCTTTCAACTTACAGACGGTCAGCGGCGGCTCCGTCGGCACCGGTCCCAGAGAAGAAGCACTCACCCAGCGGGGGTTCCAACGTGAAGATCAAGTCTCGTCGTCGTCTCCTTGTACTCTCCGGGGCGCTGGCCGCGCCGATCGTGGCCGCTTCGGCCGCTTTCGCCTGCCAGTCCCTCGCCACGGCCACGGTCACCCCGAAGTCGGGCCCGAGCGGCACCGTCGTCAACCTGGCGGGGTCCAACTACAGCTCGTCGCCCACCTCGTCGGCGATCGAGGTCCACCTCGACAGCCGCACCGGCCCGGTGCTGGCCTCGACCGGCCCCGCCAGCCGCATCAACCTGGACTTCGCGGTGACCGGCTCGGTGGGCTACCACTCCCTCATCGTCACCCAGTACACCGGCTCCGGCGCTCCGGTGGCCGGCACGCCGGGACGGGCAGCGTTCCAGATCACCAGCGGGGCCGCCAGCAGCGACATCACCGGCGGCTTCAGGCCCTCGGACCTGGCCACGCCCCTCGGCGTGGCGGGCCTGGCCCTCTCGATGACCGCCTTCGCCGTCCGGCGTCGGCGCCAGGCCACCTCGGCGGCCTGAGCAGCAACAACGGCCAGATGTAGAGAGATCGCGAGGTGGGTTCCGATCCCGCCTCGCGATCTTTCGCGTCGGGCCACAACACCGGCGCCGCACCTGGCGCGACACTGCAATAGCCAGGCAATGGGATGAGCGGCTGACTCGCGTGAGCGAGGGGGCAAGTAGAAGAGAAGAGCGGTTGGCTGCTTCTGGCGGGGTCTGCTGTTTCCGTTCGCCCGTTGCGCGGGCTGGGCGTCCACAGCTACCTTTCCGGCGGCGGCGGAGCTAAGCGCAGCATGCACCTATTTCGACGGGGGAGACACAGGCACCTATGTCACGACTGACGCGACGCCTCGGGGCCAGGAGACTTCTGGCCGTACTTGCCACTACTGCGCTCGCTGGGGGTGCGCTCTGGACCATTCCCAGTGGCGCCGCCGTGGGGCGCATCCGCACCGGCGACAACTACGCCCTCCGGGGCTGGGACACCGGGAACCCGGTGCGGGGCAAGAACGCCCCGTCGTTCGCGGTGAACCCGGCCAACAACAACCAGATCGTCGAGTCCCAGATGGACCTCAACGAGCAGAGCTGCGAGTGGAACGCCAGCACCGACGGCGGCACCACCTGGCCCGTCGGTGGGGTCCTGCCGGTTCCGCCGGGGTTCAACGCCGAGGACCCGTGCTCGACCGTCGGCCACGGCGCCAACGCCATCGACAACCACTCGGCGGCGTGGGGCTCGGGCCAGAACGTCTACATCGTCTGGTCCTCGACGCAGCAGCCCGCCAACGCCGGTGACCCGTTCCCCTTCCGGTCGAACCAGACGGGGACGAGCGGCGCCTCGTCGCTGCTGCTCTCCAAGTCGACCAACGGGGGGCAGAGCTTCACGACGACGATCGCGGCCAACCCGGTCGAGGTCCCGCCCGCCGAGGGCTCACCTCCCGGCACGGTCTCGACCTACCGCGACCACGGCTTTCCCAAGATCGACGTCCTCCCCGGGGGTGGAGCCGGTGGGGCCGACAGGCTCGTCCTGAGCTCCGAGGGCGTGACGCCGCTCCCCGGCTCCCACATCGCTGCCGGCCAGGTGCGGATCGTCACCTCGGACGACGGCGGCAACACCTTCAGCCCCGTGCGGGTCGCCTCGCCCGCGGTGGTCTGCACCAACCCCCCGACCGCCTTCGACCCGGCCAACCCGGCGACGTCGGCCACCAACGCCTGCGAGCAGCCCTACGGCGGGACGGAGCACACCGAGCCGCGGTTCGGTCCCAACGGCGAGATCTACGTCGGATGGACCACGACCCCGACCTCGCTGTTCGCCGCCACCGACCCCTCCCGGGTGAACGGGTTCATCCGGTTGGGCAAGTCCACCGACAACGGCCAGACCTTCACGTTCACCAACGTCATCAACGTGGCCGGCGCCGTGTACCCCGGCCCCGCCACGCCGCCCTACGGCACTGTGCCGGCCCGCTTCAACGGGTCCAACTTCCCGCAGCTGGCCGTCGACCGGGCCTCGGGCACCGGCTCCCAGGGGAACGTCTACCTGGTGTGGCAGCAGGACCCCCACCTGTACGGGGGAGCACCGTTCCAGGCCCAGGACCACTTCATGCACAACCGGTCCCAGGTCTGGTTCATCCGGTCCACCACCGGGGGCACCAGCTTCGACGGGTTGCGGCGCCTGAGCGCCACCCCGCTCTCGCCCCTGCAGGAGCACGACCGGGTCAACCCTGAGACCCAGACGCGGCACCCGCAGATCGAAGTGGCCCCCGACGGCCGGGTGGACGTGGTCTGGCACGACCGTCGCCACTGGTACCGCGGTTGCGTCCACACCCATGTGTCCTGCAACGAGGCCCGTCTGGGCGACACGTACTACACGTTCTCCGAGACTGCGGGAACGAGCTTCGCGCCCAACCGCCGCATCAGCGACCGGTCGACCAACAACGACGTCGGCTTCGACTACCGGTTCTCGACGTACTGGGACTTCGGTCCTGTCCTCGCCCACCAGGGCGTCGACCGCATCCTCTTCGGGTGGGCCGACTCCCGCGAGGGCAACTTCGAGAACGACGCCCAGGACATCTACCTGGCCAAGACCAACCTGCGGTTCGGCCGGGGTGTCGCTCCCGTGCGGTCGGTGGCCGAGCTGCTGCCCCGGTACTCGTTCGACCAGGGTGGGCCCCTGTTCGAGCTCCAGACGGGCGGTCTGGGCGACCCGGGGAACCTCTCGGTGGCCCTGTCCCAGCTGGCGTACCCCGGCGGTGGTGAGGCCGTCCTGGCCGGCACCTTCGCCTCCCGTCCGTGGACCCAGGTCGTCGTCGCCAACCAGGACGACGCCGGCACGATCCTCGCGGGGGGCGTCCTGGCCCGGGCCAACCTGAGCTCGATCCTCCTCACCGGCCCCGGACGGCTTCACCGCAACGTCGCGACCGAAGCCGCTCGGATGCTGCCTCGCCCGCGAGACGACGAGTTCGCCACCCGGACGCAGGCCAACTTCACGCCGACGCAGGGGTCGTCGACCATCACCTGCACGGGGTGCTTCAGCCCCAACGACGTGGGCTCGGTCGTCCGGAACTCCAACTTCCCGCCCGACACGGTCATCACCCAGGTGATCGACGCCAACACGGCGATCGTGAACAACACGGCGACGGGCAACACCGCGGGGACCATCACCTTCGCTCCCCAGGTGGCCGCCTTCGTCCTGGGCAACGAGGACCGGGTCTCCGAGCGGGCCCGCCAAGAGCTGGCTGACGCCATCGGCGTCCCGCTGCACATGGTGAAGCGGATCGGCGGGTCCCCGGCGGCCATGGCCGCCCAGATCGCCCGTCAGATGGACCGGCGGGCGACCACCCCCGGTCCCGGGATCCCCGGTTCCCCGGGCACGGTGCAGCCGAACACGCTGGGCCAGCCCGCCTTCGACGCCGCGGTGATCGTGAACCCGGCCAGCCCCGACGCCGCAGCGGTGTCCACCCTGGCCGCCGCCCGCCGCCTGCCTGTGCTGTTCACCGACCAGAACAGCCTCCCGCCTGAGACCAGCGCCGTCCTGGCTGATCTCAACGTCCAGCGGACGGTGGTCATCGGTGACGCGGGTGACGTCAGCGACACAGTCGTCGCCCAGCTGACCGGCGCGGGCCGCAACCCGAGCCGTCTGGGCGGGGGCGACGCGGCGCAGACGTCGCAGGTGATCCTCCAGGTGTCCGCCAACCCCACGGGCGAGTGGCGGCTCCCGACGAACCAGACCTTCGTCGGCGACGCCAACGACCCGCGGCACGGCGCTCTCCTGGGCTCGTCGTCGGCACGGATCGGCGGCCTCCTGCTTCTGACGACGGGACCCGGTGCGGGCGCCCTTGGCGGTGAAGCCCAGAGCGTCGCCGGCGGTCTGGGTCTCGACCCGAGGCTCGACCGCTTCATCGTGAGCCAGCTCAACGCCCCGCCGGCACCCACGACCACGGTGGGGCAGGCGACCTCCACGTCGTCGAGCTCCACGTCGTCGACCTCGAGCACGTCGACCTCGAGCACGTCGACAACGGTCGGCGTGTAGTCGACGCCAGACAGCAGCAAACCGACGATGCCCCTGCCACCCGGCAGGGGCATCGTCGCGTCAGGGTCCCGCAGTAGTCTGGGACGGCAGGCCCGGCTTCGGCCGCGGCCTACGGGG
>DASZOE010000599.1:0-5337 GCA_035550945.1 Acidimicrobiales bacterium | reverse complement strand
GCGCGCCGCCCGAGGACCGGCCCCGCTACACGCTGCAGGTCGACGTCCGGACACCGGAGCGCCGGGTGGACGGCGACCTCCGGGTGCGCTTCACCCCCGATCTCGACACCGACCGCCTCGTGTTCCGCCTGTGGCCCAACGGTCCCGCCCTGGCCGACGCCGGGGCCCACCTGGAGGCCGGCCCGGTCACTGTCGACGGCCGGGAGGCGCCCGTGGCCCGGCCGGACCCGACGATCCTGGTCGCCCGACCCGACGGCGGTCTGCGGGCGGGGCGGAGCGTCGAGGTGGCCGCCCCGTGGCGGCTGCGGCTGCCGGGGCCCTCCCGCGACCGGGTCTCGGTCGACGGCGACGCCGTGCGCCTGGGCTCGTTCTTCCCGATCCTGTCCTGGGAGCCGGGAGTGGGCTGGTCGACCGACCCGTCCACCGGGGGGTTCGCCGAGGACTCGACGTCGCCCACGGCCGACTTCGACCTGACCGTGACCGTCCCCCCCGGCGTCACCGCCCTCGCCAGCGGGGTGGCCGACCGGCCCGGCCACTGGACGGCCACCGCGGTACGCGACGTCGGCGTGTCGGTCGGCCGGTTCGCGCTGGCGACGGGCACGGCCCGAGCGCCGCATCCCGTCGCCGTCACCGTGGGCGTGCAGCAGGGGATGGGCGAGTCAGCGGCCGCCTACCGCGACCGGGTGATCGCCATCCTCGAGGACTTCGCCCGCCGCTTCGGGCCCTATCCGTGGGACTCGTTCAGCCTGGCCCTCACGCCGGGCCTCACCGGCGTGGGCATCGAGTACCCGGGCCACGTCATGCAGGGGGCCAACAGCCTCGGCTCGACGACCAGCCACGAGGTCGGGCACCAGTGGTTCTACGGCCTGGTGGGCAACCGCCAGGGCTCGGATCCCTGGCTCGACGAGGGTCTGGCCACCTGGGCCGAGGCCCGCTTCGAAGGCACGCTCGCCCGCATGCGGGCCAGGGCGGTGCCCGCCGACGCCCGCGGCCGTCTCACCGAGCCCATGACCTACTGGGCCTCGCACTTCCTCTCCTACTACGAGGGCGTGTACGTCCAGGGGGCGCAGGCCCTCGACGCCCTCGGGGACCCTGACCTCGTCGACTGCGCCCTGCGCGTCTACGTGGCCCAGGAGGCCTTCGGCGTGGCCCGGCCCCGTGACCTGGTGGAGGCCACGGCCGCCGTCTTCCCCGACGCGGTCGCGACCCTGGGCCGTTTCGGGGTGCGGGGGTGAGCCGGCGCGGTCCCGCTCAGCCGGCGGCCGGTGAGGGGCTGGCGGCCGCCTCCGAGGCCCAGCGGGGCGTCTCCGCCCGACTGCCGGTCGCGGCGGCCGGTTCCGGCCGCCAGGCCGGGGGGACCTCCAGGGCCAGCTCCTCGACCGCCTCCGGGGCCACGCAGAGGGCCCCGCACTCGGCGCAGAGGTAGCGGACGTAGGTCCGGCCTGCCCCCTCGGGTCGCCACTCGTGGGCCGTTTCACAGGCGCCCATCGGTTTCCTCTCGCGGGAGATGTCCCGGCGGCACGCGATCGCCGTTCTCGGCAGTGTTCCCTTTACCTCCCCCCGGCCGCAAGCGTTTACTCGGCCCCGGTGCGGGATCCGGGCACCTCCCGACGGCAGATGACGTGGAAGGGCGAGAGAGTTCACACTCCGGTCATCGAACCGGCCCGCCCCGGCCTCGGAGCAGAGATGCCGAGCGCACCGAGCGATGGCTCGAGCGCCTCCGTGAACGGGGCAGAGGCGGATAGCGTCCGGGCATGAACGTCCAGCTGCGCCACAACCCGTCGTTCGCGGTGGCCCGCGTCGCCCTCGACCCCGGCGAGGCGATCCGCGCCGAGTCGGGCGCCATGATGGCGACGTCCGAAGGGGTCGCCATCCAGGCCAGCACCCAGGGCGGCGTGATGAAGGGCCTGAAGCGATCCTTCCTCGGGGGCGAGAGCCTGTTCGTCACCACCTTGACCGCTCCGCCGGCCGGGGGCTGGGTCGACGTCGCCCACCACCTGGCCGGGGACATCGTCGTGGGCGGGGTCACTCCCGAGGAGCCGATGTCGGTCACCCGGGGGTCGTGGCTGGCGTCGTCGGCCGGGGTCGAGCTGGACACGAAGTGGGGCGGCTTCAAGAGCCTCTTCGGCGGCGAGGGCGGGTTCCTCGTCCGCGCCACCGGGCAGGGCACCGTCGTGCTCGCGTGCTACGGGGCCATCGACACGGTCAGCCTGCAGGCAGGGGAGTCGGTCACCATCGACTCGGGGCACGTCGTCGCGTTCGGGCCGACCGTCACCAGCCAGATCCGCAAGGTCGCCACCGGCCTCGTGCAGACGCTGAAGTCCGGCGAGGGACTGGTGTTCGACTTCACCGGTCCGGGCTGGGTCATGACCCAGAGCCGCAACCCGGCCGCGCTGGAGGCGTGGATCAAGGCCCTGATGCCGGGTGAGACGGGAGGCGCCCGTGGCGGGGCCCTCGGCGGCCTCCTGCGCAGCTGACCCCGGTCACACCGCGTCGGCTACGCGCTCGCCGTAGGCCCGGCGGGCATTGGTGCAGATCTCCCTCGAGAGGCAGCCCGGGCAGGTGGTGGGGTTGACCCGGTTCACCCACTCGAGCTCGGGGTGCCAGCAGCTCCCGCAGGTCTCGCACACGAAGTTGGCCTGGTGGCCGTCGGAGACGGCCCGGAGGCGCCCGTTGCCGCATTCGGGGCAGGGGCCGACGAGGAGGGACAACGCGGTGAGGTTGGTGTCTTCCATGCGCCAATCGTGCGCCCACGGTCCGGCGCGGCGGTAGGGTCCGTGGTCGGGCAGGGCGCAGGACTTCCGGCCCTATTGCCGGCCAGCGACGGAGGACCACCCTCACGACCGTGGACGCCGATCCCACCGCCTCGGCCACCCCCGGGGGGCCCGCGGCGGTGGCCGAGACCCACGCCGGCATCGTGTTCTTCGTGGGTGACCGGGCCTACAAGCTCAAGAAGCCGGTCGACCTCGGCTTCCTCGACTTCCGCACCCGCGAGGCGCGCCTCGCCGCCTGCCGGCGCGAGGTCGCCCTCAACCGGCGCCTGGCGCCGGACGTGTACCTCGGGGTCGCCGACGTCTCCGGGGTCGACGGGGAGCCGTGTGACCACCTGGTGGTCATGCGCCGGATGCCGACCGACCGCCGCCTCTCGTCGCTTGTGACCGCGGGCGTGCCCGTCGGGCCGGACCTGGACCGGCTCGCCCAGCTCCTCGCCCGTTTCCACGAGACCGCGGTCTCGTCGCCGGCGGTCGACGAGGCCGCCGGGCGCGACGCCGATGCGGCGCGATGGGAGGCCAACGCCGCCGAGATGAGGCCCTTCCAGGGCTCGCCGCTGGACGGCCGCGTCGCTGAGGACGTACGCACCCTGGCGCGCCGCTTCATCGACGGCCGCCGACCCCTGTACGACCAGCGGATCGCCGCCGGTCGGGCTCGGGACGGCCACGGCGACCTCCTGGCCGACGACATCTTCTGCCTGGACGACGGGCCGCGGGTGCTGGACTGCCTGGAGTTCGACGACCGGCTGCGCTACGGGGACGTGCTGGCCGACGTGGCCTTCCTGGCCATGGACCTCGAGCGCCTGGGCCGCCCCGACCTGGCCGCCCACTTCCTCGGCCGCTACCAGGCGGCTTCCGGCGACTCCTGGCCGACGTCGCTCGCCGACCACTACGTCGCCTACCGGGCCCAGGTCCGGGCCAAAGTGGCCTGCCTGCGGTGGGCCCAGGGGGACGCACCCTCGGCCGAGGCCGCCGACCGGCTGCTCCGGCTGTGCCACGACCACCTGCGCAGGGCGCGGGTGCGGCTGGTGCTGGTCGGCGGCGCTCCGGGGACGGGGAAGTCCACCGTCGCCCGGGGCGTGGCTCCCTCTCTGCCGGCCGTGGTGCTGCGCTCCGACGAGGTGCGCAAGGAGCGGGCCGGTCTCGACCCGTCGTCCCCGGTTGCCGCCGGCCTGGACGAGGGCCTCTACGGGCCGGAGGTCACCGAGGGCACCTACACGGAGCTGCTGGCCCGGGCGCGGGTATTGCTCGGACTGGGCCACAGCGTGGTGCTCGACGCCACCTGGGCCGAACCCCGGTGGCGGCAGGCGGCCGCCCGCCTGGCCGGGGAGGCGTCGGCGGAGCTGGCCGAGCTGCGCTGCACCGCTCCCGCCGACGTCGCCGCCGAGCGGGTGCGGCGTCGCCGGGCTCAGGCCGCCGACCCGTCCGACGCGACCGAGGAGGTGGCCCGGGTCCTGGCGGGGCGGGCCGCACCCTGGCCGACGGCCGCCGACGTGGACACTTCCGGCGACCCCGACAGCGCGGTGGCGGCGGCTTTGGCAACCTTGGCGACAAGGGAGCGAGCGGTGGTGGAACCGGCGGCGGTGGAGCCGGCGGCGGTGGAGCCGGCCCCGGCCGGGCGCCCGGGGAGGAGGAGCTGATGACCGGTCACGAAGAAGCGGCCGCCGACGACGGCACGACCTTCGAGGAGATCCCTCGCGACGAGTGCTTCCGGCTCCTCGCCGGCCAGACCATCGGGCGGGTGGCGGTCGCCGACTTCGGTGCCGCACCGCTCGTGGTGCCGGTGAACTTCCTCGTCGTCGGCGAGGCCGTGATCTTCCGCACCGACTACGGGAGCAAGTTCCGGCTCGCGGTGCTCGGCGAGCAGCCGGTGAGCTTCCAGGTCGACGAGGTCGAGCCGGGGCGCCCGAGCGGCTGGAGCGTGCTCCTGCAGGGCAACGCCACCGAGGTGGCGGAGTCAGAGGAGGAGCACCTCTCGCTGCGGCCGTGGGCGCCGGGGGCCAAGAGCCACTGGGTACGCATCGCTCCCGACGTCGTCTCCGGGCGGCGCATCCGGCTGGCGCCCTTCCCCGGCGACGACCGGGGCGGCTACCTATAGACGACAGAGGGGAGGGACCGGATGGCGGCAGGCGACGGGGGCGAGCGGGAGCTGGTCGCCGAGCTCTAGCCCACCCTGCTCGGGTGCGGGTCAGCCCCGGGCGCAGCCCGAGCCCACGCCTCGGTCCGACGCGGACCACGCCGCGGTCCAGCCCGGGAGGTGGAAGTCACCGGTGTGGGGGTCCTGGACGTACTCGAGCGGCGGCGGGCTGCCGTCGGTGAGGCGGGCGAGCGCCGCCGCCAGCCGGTCGACGTCCTCGGAGGTCGATGCCAGCGACGCGCTGGCCCGGACGGCGCCCGGCATCGCCCGCCGGTCACCGCTGCGCACGTCGTCGCGGTAGCGCCCGACCGCTTCGGCCGAGAGCCCGAGCAGGCGGGTGAGGTAGGGATGGGCGCAGAAGCAGCCGTGGCGCACCCCGATGGCGAACTCGGCGCTGAGACGAGCGGCGACCAGCGCGTGGGGCTGGTC
>DASZOE010000598.1:0-20301 GCA_035550945.1 Acidimicrobiales bacterium | reverse complement strand
CCTCTGACCAGAAGACGAACGGCACAGCACGAACGGCACCCGCGGTTGCGGGGCCGGAACGTCGGAGGAGCCACCTGCCCGCACTGCGCCTCATCGGACCCGGCCGGGCCGGGTCGTCCCTGGCCGCCGCCCTCCACGCTGCCGGTTGGCGGGTTGAGCCGCCCCGGGGACGGGGCGACGACCTCGGCGACGCGGCCGCCGGCGTCGACCTGCTGGTCATCGCCACGCCCGACGACGTCGTGGCCGAGGTGGCGGCCGCCGTCGACCCGGTGCCCACCACCGTGGTCGCCCACCTGGCCGGTTCCCTGGGGCTCGACGTCCTCGCCCCTCATCGCCGACGGGCCGCGCTCCACCCCCTCGTCCCGCTCCCCGATCCCGAGACGGGCGCGGCCCGCCTGGCCGCGGGGACGTGGTTCGCGGTGGCCGGCGACCCTCTCGCCGAGCAGGCCGTGGCCGACCTCGGCGGCCGGACCGTCACCGCGGCCGACGACCAGCGGCCCGCGTACCACGCCGCCGAGCTGCTCACCCGGGCCGCCGACATCCGCGCCGCCCTGGAGGGGGCCCGGGCCGCGGGGCTCACCGCCGGCCTGGTGCCGACCATGGGCTCGCTGCACGAGGGTCACATGTCGCTCGTGCGCCGGGCCGCGGCGGAGTGCGACGTCGTCGCCGTCACCGTCTTCGTCAACCCCCTGCAGTTCGGCTCCGCGGAGGACCTGGCCACGTATCCCCGCGACCTGGAGCGTGACCTCGACCTGGCCGCCTCGGCCGGTGCCGACCTCGTCTTCGCCCCTCCGCTCGGGGAGATGTACCCGGAGCCCCCCTCGATCGGCTTCACGGTCGGACCTCTCGGCGAGGTCCTCGAGGGTGCCAGCCGTCCCGGCCACTTCGCGGGCGTGGCCACGGTCGTCGCCAAGCTCTTCAACCTCTTCGGCGCGGGCCGGGCCTACTTCGGTGAGAAGGACTGGCAGCAGCTCCTCGTCGTCCGCCGCCTGGTCGCCGACCTCTCGTTCCCCGTGGAGGTGGTCGGCTGCCCGACGGTACGGGACCCCGACGGCGTCGCCTGCTCCAGCCGCAACCTGCGCCTCTCGCCCGACGAGCGGGCCGCCGCCGGCGTCCTCCACCGGGCCCTGGCCGGGGCGGTGGCCGCCATGGAGGACGGCGAGCGGGACGCGGCCCGGCTGGGGCGGGCCATGGCCGACACGGTGACCGCCGAGCCCCTGGCCGACCTCGACTACGCCACCGTCGTCCGGGCCGCCGACCTGGTGCCTCTCGACCCTCTCGAAGGCTCGGTGCGGGCCCTGGTGGCCGCCCGGGTGGGAGGCACCCGCCTGCTCGACAACGTCGGGGTGACGCTCCCCGCCGTCGCTCCCCGGACGGTTGCCGCCGCCGTCGAGACGTGGGCCTGATGCGCCGGCGTCTCCTCAAGAGCAAGCTCCACCGGGCCGTGGTCACCGCCACCGACCTGCACTACGCGGGTTCCATCACCGTCGACGCCCGCCTCATGGCCCGGGCCGACATCCGGGAGTGGGAGCAGGTCGCGGTCCTCGACATCGACAACGGGGCCCGTTTCGAGACCTACGCCATCCCCGGAGGCGAGGGTGAGCTGCAGCTCAACGGGGCCGCCGCCCACCTGGTCGAGGTCGGGCACAGGGTCATCGTCCTGACCTACGTCGACCTCGACGAGTCGGAGCTCGACGGCTTCGTGCCCACCGTCGTGCTGGTCGACGACGCCAACCGGCCGTTGCCGCTCGGGGCGGGGCACGTCCCGTGAGCGACGCCACCCGGCCCCTGGCCGCCCTGGACCTCCTGGTGCTCGGGAGCGGGGTCGCCGGGCTCTCTGCCGCGGTCGAGGCCGCGTCGCTCCTGGGCCTGCGGGTCGGGGTCCTGACCAAGGGCCGGCTGGAGCAGTCGGCCACCAGCTGGGCCCAGGGCGGGGTGGCGGCCGCCGTGGGCGGCGATCCCGACTCCGCCGACCTGCACCTGGCCGACACCCTGGCCGCCGGAGCGGGCCTGTGCGATCCGGACGCGGTCCGGGTCCTGGTCGACGAGGGGCCGGCCCGGGTCAACGACCTCATCGCCCTGGGGGCGGTGTTCGACCGCGACCCCACCGGCGTGCTCGCCCTTGCCCGGGAAGGCGGGCACTCGGTGCCCCGGGTCGTCCACGCCGGGGGCGCGGCCACCGGTGCCGAGATCGAGCGGGCCCTCGTCGAGGCGGCCCGGGCGACGGCGGTGTCGGTATGGGAGCGCTGGTTCGCCGCCGACCTGCTCGTCGCCGGCGGCCGCTGCCGGGGCGTGGCGGTGATCGACCCGTCGGGGGCCCGCCACGAGGTCCGGGCCGCGCAGACCCTGCTGGCCAGCGGCGGCGCCGGCCAGCTGTTCGCGGTCACCACCAACCCCGAGGAGGCCACCGGCGACGGGGTGGCCATGGCCCTGCGGGCGGGCGTGGCCGTCGCCGACCTCGAGTTCGTGCAGTTCCACCCCACGGCCCTCCACCACCCGTCCATGCCCCGGCCTCTGTTGTCGGAGGCGCTGCGAGGTCACGGCGCGCTGCTGCGCGACGCCCGGGGCGAGCGCTTCGTCGACGAGCTCGCGCCCCGCGACGTCGTCGCCCGGGCCATGGCCACGCGCATGCAGCAGGAGGGGGCCGAGCACCTGTGGCTCGACGCGACGCCGCTGCCGAACTTCGGGCAGCGCTTCCCGACGATCGCCGCCGCCCTGGCCCGGGCCGGCCTCGACCCCTCCACCGAGTGGCTGCCCATCGCCCCCGCTGCTCACTACCTGATCGGCGGGGTGCTCACCGACCTCGACGGCGCCAGCACCCTGCCCGGCCTGTGGGCGGCGGGCGAGGTGGCGTGCACCGGCGTCCACGGCGCCAATCGGCTGGCCTCGAACTCCCTGCTCGAGGGGATGGTGTACGCGGCCCGGGTGGTGGAGGCCATCGCCCGGGGCAAGGAGGGCCCGGAGCCCACGGGCGCCCTGCGCGGCGCCGAGAGTGAGCCGCTGCGGGCGCCGGATCCCCCGGCGTGGTCCGCCGCCTCGGCGCCGCCTCCTCCGCTGGCCAAGCGGCGGGAGGCGCTCCAGCACGCCATGAGCGCCCACGCCGGGGTCGTGCGCGACGCCGAGTCGCTGGCCCGGGCGAGCGCCGCCGCCGGGGAGATCCTCAGCTGGCCGCCGACCCCTGACCGCCAGAGCCGGGAGCTGCGCAACCTGGCCGAGGTCGGGCGGGCCCTCGCCCTGGCCGCCTCGGCCCGGGAGGAGACCCGGGGCTGCCACACCCGCACCGACTTCCCCGAGCCCTCGCCCGCCCCGGCCCGCCGACTGGTGATCGCATGAGCTTCGACCCGCCGCTCGCCGCGGTGCGCGAGGCGGTGGCCCGGGCTCTGGCCGAGGATCTGGGACCGCTGGGCGACCTCACCGCCGCGCTCCTGCCCCCGGACGTGACGGCCGTCGCCGACATCGTGCCCCGCAGCCCCGGTGCGCTGGCCGGCCGCCTGGCCGCGGCCGAGGCGTTCGCCGCGGTCGACGCGTCGGTGGCCGTCGAGTGGCGGGCCGCGGACGGCGACGAGCTGGAGGCGGGCCGGGCCGTCGCCACGGTCACCGGCCGGCTGGCGTCTATCGTCACCGCCGAGCGCACCGCCCTGAACTTCCTCGGCCACCTCTCGGGCGTGGCCACCCTCACCCGGCGGTACGCCGTGCTCGCCGCCCCGGCCCGCATCCGCGACACCCGCAAGACCACCCCGGGCCTGCGGGCCCTGGAGAAGGCCGCGGTCCGGGCCGGCGGCGGGGTGAACCACCGGGGGTCGCTGTCCGACGGGATCCTGCTCAAGGACAACCACCTGGCCCGCCTGCGTGACGGGAACGCAGCGGCCCGCCTGCGTGGCGAGAACGCAGCGGCCCGCCTGCGTGGCGGGAACGCAGCGGCCCGCCTGTCCATCGCCGAGGCCGTGGCCCGGGCCCGGGGCCGGTGGCCGGGGCGGAGCGTGCAGGTCGAGTGCGACACCGGGGCCCAGGTGGAGGAGGCGCTGGCCGCGGGCGCCGACCTGGTACTGCTCGACAACATGACCCCCGTCGAGGTCGCGGCCTGTGTCCAGCTGGTCGGCGCCGCCTCCGTGGCGGAACGGAGTGGCCGCTGCCTCGTCGAGGTGTCGGGCGGCGTCACCCTCGAGACGGTGGCCGACTACGCGGCGGCGGGCGCCGACCTCGTCTCGGTGGGGGCCCTCACCCACTCCGCCCCCGTGCTCGACCTCGGCCTCGACGTCCGGCCTGCGTGGCCCGAACGCAGTGGACGCGAACCCTGATGCTGCTCGCCGTCGACGCCGGCAACACCCAGACGGTGATCGGGCTGTTCGAAGGGCCCGACCTCTTCAGCCACTGGCGCATCGCCACCAACGCCGAGCGGAGCTCCGACGAGCATGCCCTGCTGATCAGCCAGTTCCTGGCCCAGCAGGGCGCGGGGTTCGACCGGGTGACGGGCATGGTCGTGTGCTCCACCGTCCCCCGCCTCACCGTCGTGCTCCAGGAGATGGCCGACCGCTACCTCACCTCCCCGCCGGTGGTCCTCGGACCCGGCACCCGCACGGGGATGCCCATCCTCTACGACAACCCCAAGGAGGTGGGGGCCGACCGCATCGCCAACGCGGTGGGCGCCTTCGACCTCCACGGCGGCCCGACCGTCGTCTGCGACTTCGGGACCGCGACCACCGTCGACGCCACGTCGGAGCGGGGCGAGTACCTCGGAGGTGCCATCCTGCCGGGCGTGGAGATCAGCCTCGACGCCCTGTTCGAGCGGGCCGCGGCCCTGTCGCGGGTGCGCCTCGTCGAGCCCCGGCGGGTGATCGGCAAGAGCACCGTGGAGTCCATCCAGTCGGGGGTGATCTACGGCTTCGCCGGCGCCGTCGACGGCCTCTGCCGCCGCTTCGAGGCCGAGCTGGGGCCCTGCACGGTCCTTTCCACAGGCGGCCTCGGGAGCCTCATCGCCCCCTACTCCCAGTGCATCCAGCACCACGAGCCCTGGCTCACCCTCCGGGGCCTGCGCCTGGTGTGGGAGCGCAACCCCACTCAAGCCGCGTGACCGAGGTCCCGTACCGGTTCGAGCGCACGGCGTCGGCCGCCGAGCTCCACGAGCGCCACGGGGGCACCGAGCCCGGGTCGAGCACGGGGGAGACGGCGTCGGTGGCCGGCCGGCTCATGCTGCGCCGGGTCCAGGGCAAGGTCGCCTTCGGCACCCTGGCCGACTCGAGCGGCCGCATCCAGCTCTTCGCCTCGGCCGACCGCACCCCCGCCTTCGACGAGTTCTGCGCCCTGAACCTGGGCGACTGGCTGGGCGTCACCGGCGAGGTGGTCACGACCCGCCGGGGAGAGCTGTCGGTCCGTGCCGACGAGTGGGACGTCCTGGCCCGGGCCCGCCGTCTCTTCCCGGACAAATGGCACGGGCTGGCGGACGTGGACACCCGCTACCGCCAGCGGTACGTCGACCTGTGGGCCACCGAGGACGCCCGCCGCACGTTCCAGCTGCGCAGCCGGTCGCTGAGCCTCCTCCGCCGCTTCCTCGAGGAGCGCGGCTTCGTGGAGGTGGAGACGCCCGTGCTCCACCCCGTCCCCGGTGGTGCCCTGGCCCGGCCCTTCGTGACCCACCACGAGGCCCTCGACATGGACCTCTACCTGCGCATCGCCCCGGAGCTGTACCTGAAGCGCCTGGTGGTGGGCGGGTTCGAGCGGGTCTTCGAGGTGGGCCGGGTGTTCCGCAACGAGGGCATCTCCCCCCGCCACAACCCTGAGTTCACGATGCTCGAGCTCTACCAGGCCTACGCCGACTACACCGACCTCATGGTCCTCACCGAGGAGCTGGTGGTCTTCCTCGCCACCGCCCTGTGCGGCGGCACCAAGCTCGCCTACGGCGACCGCGACCTCGACCTGGCCCCGCCGTGGCGGCGGGCCACCCTCTCCGAGCTGGTGGCCGAGCACGCGGGCCTCGAGGTCGACGTCGACCGGCCGCCCGCCGAGCTGCGGGCCGTCGCCGACCGGGTGGGCGTCGCCGCCCAGGACGCTTGGGGCCCGGGCAGGCTCGTCCTCGAGATCTACGAGAAGACGACGGAGCCCGAGCTGTGGGGGCCGGTGTTCGTCGTCGACTACCCGACCGAGGTCTCGCCGCTGGCCCGCAGCCACCGCAGCCGCCCCGGGCTGGCCGAGCGCTTCGAGGCCATCGTGGCCGGCCGGGAGCTGGCCAACGCCTTCAGCGAGCTGGTCGACCCCGACGAGCAGCGGGCCCGCTTCGAGGCCCAGGCCGCCGACCGGGACGCGGGCGACGAGGAGGCAATGGCGGTGGACGAGGACTACCTGCGGGCCCTCGAGTACGGCCTGCCCCCCACCGCGGGCCTCGGCATCGGAATCGACCGCCTGGTCATGCTCCTCGCCGACGCGGCCAACATCCGCGACGTCGTCCTCTTCCCCACGCTGCGCCCGGAGCAGGGCCTCCCATGAGCGGCGGATCGGAGCCCATCCCGCCGACCATCGAGTGGCGCGACGGGCACGTCCGCCTCATCGACCAGCGCCGGCTCCCGGGCGAGCTCGCGTTCCTCGACGTCGCCACCGTCGACGGCCTGTGCCACGCCATCCGCACCCTGGCCGTGCGGGGGGCGCCCGCCCTCGGCGTGGCCGGGGCCATGGGCGTGGCCCTGGCCGCGGTGAGCGGCGAGCCCGTGGAGGAGGCCGCGGCCCGCATCGTCGCCACCCGGCCCACGGCCGTGAACCTGGCCTGGGGCGTGGAGCGGGCCCTGGCCGCGGCCGACCCGGTGGCCGAGGCCAGGCGCCTGGCGGCCGACGACGTCGACCGCAACCGCCGCCTCGGTGCCCACGGAGCCGGGCTCCTGCCCGAGGGCGTCCGGGTGTACACCCACTGCAATGCCGGGGCCCTGGCCTGCGCCGGCTACGGCACCGCCCTGGGCGTGGTGCGGGCCGCCTTCGAGCGGGGCCGGCGCCCGACGGTGTGGGTGGGCGAGACCCGCCCCGCCCTCCAGGGCGCCCGCCTCACGGCGTGGGAGCTGGACCGCCTGGGGATCCCCGCCACCCTCGTCGCCGACGTGATGGCCGGGTCGCTGATGGCGGGGGGCGACGTCGACTGCGTGGTCGTGGGCGCCGACCGCATCGCCGCCAACGGCGACGTGGCCAACAAGGTGGGCACGTACGGGCTGGCCGTGCTCGCCCGCCACCACGGCGTCCCCCTGTACGTGGCCGCGCCCGTCTCCACCGTCGATCCGGCCTGTCCGACGGGCGCCGACATCCCCATCGAGCGCCGGGGGGCCGAGGAGGTGACGGCCGTCGGCGGCGTCCGGGTCGCCCCGCCCGGGATGGAGGCCGAGAACCGGGCCTTCGACGTCACCCCCGCCGACCTGGTGACCGCGATCGTCACCGAGGAGGGCGTGGCGACGGCCCCCTACGAGGAGTCGCTGCGCCGCCTCCGGGGACTGGGGGCGCTCACCGCCGGATAGTGGCCGTGCGCCTCCCAGAACGCCTGAGGAGTCAGGCCGCCACCACAGGGACGCCGGCGATGAGGTGGTCGGCGAGGGCGCCCAGGGCCATGGCCACCCTCTCCGCCTCCAGGCCACCACCGAGGGTGGCGACCAGGCGGTCGAGCTCGATGTCGGCGTGGGCCGCGTAGTGGCGGGCCATGTCGATCGCAGAGGCCACCGCCCCGTCGGCCCGGACGAGGGCCCGGGCCTGCTCCACGGCGGCGGCGTCGAGCGGGCCGCCGAGGATGCGGCGGAGGGACTCGTCGCGGTCGGCGGCCAGGGCCCGGATGACGGGCAGGGTGTACACGCCCTCGACGAGGTCATTCCCGGCCGGCTTCCCGAGCTGCTCGTCGGTGGCGACCACATCGAGGATGTCGTCGACGATCTGGAACACCATCCCGATCTTCTGGCCGTAGGAGGTGAGGGCCTCGATCCCCGGCCGTTCGACGCCGGCGGTGATGCCCCCGATGCGACAGGCCGTGGCCATGAGGGCCGCCGTCTTGCCGGCGATGGAGGCGAGATAGGCGTCCTCGCTGCGGGTCACGTCGAAGGTCTGGGACAGCTCGAGGACCTGACCCTCGCACAGCCGGCCGATGGTCCTGGCCAGGAGGCCGGCCACCTCGGTGCCGAGGGAGGCGGCGATCTCCGAGGCCCGGGCCAGCAGGAAGTCGCCGGCCAGGATGGCGACGAGGTTGCCCCAGCGGGCGTTCACGCTCTCCACGTTGCGGCGGGTCCGGGCCTCGTCCATGACGTCGTCGTGGTACAGCGAGCCCAGGTGGACGAGCTCGACCGCGCAGGCGCCCATGACCACGTCGTCGGAGGCGGGCCCGCCGTCCAGCTGGCCCACGGCCAGGGCCAGGGCGGGGCGGAGGCGCTTCCCGCCGGCCGGGATGAGGTGCCCGGCGACCTGGGTCAGGAAGGGATCGCCGGCCCGGACCACCTCCCGCAGGGTCGTCTCGACCCGGGCCAGGTCGGCCTCGAGGCGGGGGAGCGCCAGCAGGGGAACCAGCGTGGCCACCGGAAGAAGCTACGCCACGCGGCAGCGCTTCCAGGAATCGTCGTCAGGAATCGAACGGCGCATGCCGATGTTTCGTAGAGGGAAGGAGGACCCCAGCCCGCCCCTGGAAGGGGCCGGAGAGTGCGTCCTACATCTACTGGCGGCATCGGTAGACTGACCGCCACGGACCCCACCGTCAGGAGGGAGGGTTCTCTTGTTCGAGCGCTTCACCGACCGAGCCCGCCGGGTCGTCGTGCTGGCCCAGGAGGAGGCTCGCCTTCTCAACCACAACTACATCGGCACCGAGCACATCCTTCTCGGCCTGATCCACGAGGGCGAGGGGGTGGCGGCCAAGGCCCTGGAGCAGCTCGGCATCTCCCTGGAGGCGGTCCGCACCCAGGTCGAGGAGATCATCGGCCACGGGGGCTCGTCCCCGAGCGGCCACATCCCCTTCACGCCCCGGGCCAAGAAGGTCCTGGAGCTGTCCCTGCGCGAGGCGCTCCAGCTGGGCCACAACTACATCGGCACCGAGCACATCCTCCTCGGCCTCATCCGTGAGGGCGAGGGCGTGGCCGCCCAGGTGCTCGTCAAGCTGGGCGCCGACCTCTCCCGCGTGCGCCAGCAGGTCATCCAGCTCCTCTCCGGCTACGCCGGCAAGGAGGGGGCGCCCACGGGCGGCCCCAGCGGCGAGGCCGCGCCCACCGGCTCACTGGTCCTCGACCAGTTCGGCCGCAACCTCACCCAGCTGGCCCGGGAGAAGAAGCTCGACCCCGTCATCGGGCGCGAGCGCGAGATCGAGCGGGTCATGCAGGTCCTGTCCCGCCGCACCAAGAACAACCCCGTCCTCATCGGTGAGCCGGGCGTGGGCAAGACCGCCATCGTCGAGGGCTTCTCCCAGCGCATCGTGGCCAACGACGTGCCCGAGACACTCAAGGGCAAGCAGCTCTACACCCTCGACCTCGGCGCCCTGGTCGCCGGGTCCCGCTACCGCGGCGACTTCGAGGAGCGCCTCAAGAAGGTGCTCAAGGAGATCCGCACCCGGGGCGACATCATCCTCTTCATCGACGAGCTCCACACCCTGGTGGGCGCGGGCGCGGCCGAGGGCGCCATCGACGCCGCCTCCATCCTCAAGCCCATGCTGGCCCGGGGTGAGCTGCAGACCATCGGGGCCACCACGCTCGACGAGTACCGCAAGCACCTGGAGAAGGACGCCGCCCTCGAGCGCCGGTTCCAGCCCATCAAGGTCGACGAGCCGACGGTCAGCCACACCATCGAGATCCTCAAGGGCATCCGCGACCGCTACGAGGCCCACCACCGGGTCACCATCACCGACCAGGCCATCGTGGCCGCGGCCAACCTGTCCGACCGCTACATCTCCGACCGCCACCTCCCCGACAAGGCCATCGACCTCATCGACGAGGCCGGCAGCCGCATGGTCATGCGCCGGATGAAGACCCCGGCCGACTACAAGGAGCTGGAGAGCGAGCTGGTCCAGGTGCGCCGGGAGAAGGACCTGGCCATCGAGAACCAGAAGTTCGAGCAGGCGGCCAAGCTGCGCGACCGCGAGAAGAATCTCCTCGACCGCCGCTCCGCCAAGGAGTCGGAGTGGAAGGCCGAGGGCATCGACCTCTTCGACGAGGTCGACGAGGAGGCCATCGCCGAGGTTCTGGCCCTCTGGACGGGCATCCCCGTCTACAAGCTCACCGAGGAGGAGACGGCCAAGCTCCTGCGGATGGAGGACGAGCTCCACAAGCGCGTCATCGGCCAGCAGGACGCGATCCACTCCGTCTCCCAGGCCATCCGCCGCACCCGGGCCGGCCTCAAGGACCCGAAGCGGCCCAGCGGCTCGTTCATCTTCCTGGGCCCCTCGGGCGTGGGCAAGACCGAGCTGGCCAAGACCCTTGCCGAGTTCCTGTTCGGCGACGAGAGCCATCTCATCCAGCTCGACATGAGCGAGTACATGGAGAAGCACACGGTCAGCCGCCTGGTGGGCTCGCCCCCGGGCTACGTGGGCTACGAAGAGGGCGGCCAGCTCACCGAGGCCGTTCGTCGCAAGCCGTTCTCGGTGGTGCTGTTCGACGAGATCGAGAAGGCCCACCCCGACGTCTTCAACGCCCTCCTCCAGATCCTGGAGGACGGGCGCCTCACCGACGCCCAGGGCCGCACCGTGGACTTCAAGAACACCGTGCTCATCATGACGTCCAACCTGGGCACAGCCGACCTGCGCAAGGCCGCCGTCGGCTTCCAGAAGACGAGCGAGGCCGTCACCTACGACAAGATGAAGGACAAGGTCAACGAGGCGCTCAAGCAGCACTTCCGGCCCGAGTTCCTCAACCGCATCGACGAGACCATCGTCTTCCACGAGCTCACGCGCGAAGAGGTCACCCAGATCGTCGATCTGATGATCCGCCGGGTGCGGGAGCAGCTGGAGGGCCAGGGCCTGGCCCTCGAGCTCACCCCGGCCTCCAAGGACCTCCTGGCCGCGAAGGGCTACGACCCCACCCTGGGCGCCCGTCCGCTGCGGCGGGCGATCCAGCGGGACGTCGAGGACCCGCTCTCCGAGCGCATCCTCTGGAAGGAGTTCCGGGCCGGCGAGACGGTGATCGTCGACGCCGAGGACGACAAGATCGTCTTCCGGTCGATCGAGGGCATCGAGCCCCCGCCGGTGGAGCTGGCCGAGACCGGTCCCGCCGAGTAGCAGCGCCCGCAGCCTCCCGTTCTGGCGTGCGGAGCCGGCCGGTCGCCGGCCGGTTCCGCACGCCGGGGCCCGTCCGGGCGCTGGCGAGCGTGCTCCTCCTGGTCCTGACCGCGTGCCAGGTGCGGGTGACGGCGGGGATCGACGCGGGCGGCGACGGGGATGGCACGGTCTGGGCCGGCGTGGGCCTCGACGCCGAGGCGGTGCGGAACGTCGGTGACCTGGCCGCCGCCCTGCGGGTGGACGACCTGCGGGCCGCGGGGTGGACCGTCGAGGGGCCCCGCCAGGAAGGGGACGGGCTCACGTGGGTCCGGGCCGCCCGCCCGTTCTCCGAGGCCGAGGAGGCCCGCCTGGCCCTGTCCCAGCTCAGCGGCCCGGACGGGCCCTTCAGGGACCTCTTCTTCGAGCAGGAGCGGTCGTTCCTGCGGACCACCACCCGCCTGTCAGGCTCGGTCGACCTCTCCGGTGGGCTGGCCGGCTTCGCCGACACCGACCTGCGGAACCTCGTCGGCGACACCATCCGCCTGGACGCCGACGGGCTGCGGGCCGAGCTCGGTCCCGACCTGGACCGGGCCGTCCAGGTCCAGTTCGAGGCGCGCCTGCCGGGTTCCGTGCGCTCGAACGCGCCCGAGCGCTCAGGCGACCGGTCGGTGTGGCGGCCCGCGGTGGGCCAGCAGCTCTCCATCGAGGCCAGCTCCTCCGGCCTCAAGGTCCCACTCGTCCCGATCGCCGCCGCCGCCGTGCTGCTGCTCGTGGTGGCGGTGAGCGCGGTGGTGGTGGTGAGGCGGGGGGACTGACGCCCCTCGCCGGTCCGGCGCCCCGGAACGTCGACGGGGCGGCGGCGAACCGACCACGACCCGAAGTCACCGCAGCCCCGGCGGGCGGTAGGCTCGGGTCACATGCGCCGTCCCCCGGAGCCGCTTCGTCGTGGCGCAGCCAGGGGGCGCTCCGGGCGCCTCCTCCTCGGGCTGGTGCTGGCCGCCGTCATCCTGGTCCTGATGTCCGCTCGGGGCGTCGCCGGGCTGTACACGGACTACCTCTGGTTCGACTCCCTGCGCTTCACCAGCGTGTGGGCGGGTGTCCTGGCCGCCAAGGTCAGCCTTCCCCTCGGATTCACCGCCGCCTTCTTCGCCATCTGCGTCGCCAACCTCCTGATCGCCCAGCGCCTCGCTCCCCCGGTCCGCCCGCTGGGCCCCGAGGAGGAGGCGCTGGCACCGGTCCACGCCGTCACCGAGCGCCGGCCGGGAGCCCTCTGGGTCGCCGTCTCGCTCCTCCTGGCCCTGCCCTTCGGAGCGGGGACCGCCTCCCGCTGGAACGAGTGGATCCTCTTCCGCAACGCGGTGTCCTTCGGCACCGACGACCCGCTCTTCGGCCGGGACGTCGGTTTCTACGTCTTCCGGCTGCCGTTCCTCACCTTCCTCACCGACTGGCTCTTCGCCGTGCTGCTCGTGGTGCTCGTCGTCACCGCCGCCGTCCACTACCTGAACGGCGGCATCCGCCTGCGCGTGGTCGCCCCGCGCGTCACGCCCAAGGTGAAGGCGCACCTGTCGGTCCTCGCCGGGATCCTCGCCCTGGTCAAGGCCGCGAACTACTTCCTCGACCGCTTCCAGCTCGTCTACTCGAGGCGGGGCGTCGTCCACGGCGCCACCTACACCGACGTCAATGCCCAGCTGCCCGCCCTCAACCTCCTCATCGTCATCTCCATCCTGGCCGCGTTGCTGTTCTTCGTGAACATCCGCAAGCAGGGATGGCTGCTGCCGCTGACCGCCCTCGGCCTCTGGTTCCTCGTGGCCATCATCGCCGGGTCGATCTACCCGGCCGTGGTGCAGCGCTTCCGGGTCGAGCCGGCCGAGTCGACGAAGGAGGTGCCCTTCATCCGGCGGAACATCGAGGCGACGCGCGCCGCCATGGGCCTGGACGAGGTGAACGTGAGGGAGTTCGCCTACGACGAGCAGCTCAGCGCCGAGGCACTGGTCCGCAACGCCGAGACGATCCGCAACGTCCGGCTGTGGGACCCGGACGTGCTGCAGCGGACGTACCAGCGGCTCCAGGAGGTCCGGACCTTCTACCGGTTCACCGACGTCGACGTGGACCGCTACCGCATCGACGACGCGCTCACCCAGATCGTCCTCTCCGCGCGCGAGCTCAGCCCCGACAGCCTGCCGTCGGACACCTGGGAGAACCGGCACCTGGCCTTCACCCACGGCTACGGGGCGGTGCTGTCGCCGGCGAACTCGGTGACCTCCGACGGCCAACCCGACTTCCTCGTCAAGAACATCCCGCCCCAGGGCGAACCCCCCATCACCCAGCCGCGCCTCTACCACGGGGAGGCCATCGGCGGGTTCGGCATCGTCAACACCGGCCGCGACGAGATCGACTACGTGCGGGAGGACGGCACCGCCGTCACCAACCGCTACGACGGCGAAGGTGGCGTCGGGATCGGCTCCGTCGTCCGGCGGGTGGCGTTCGCGCTGCGCTTCGGCGACGTCAACCCCGTCATCTCCGGGTTCATGAGGCCGGAGTCGCGGATCCTCTACGTGCGCGACATCCGCGAGCGGGTGGAGAAGGTCGCCCCCTTCCTGCACTACGACCACGACCCCTACCCGGTGGTCATCGACGGCCGCATCACGTGGCTCATCGACGCCTACACGACGTCGGACGGCTATCCCTACGCCCAACGGGCCGACACCAACCGGCTCAGCGCCGCCAGCGGCCTCAACCACCAGTTCAACTATGTGCGCAACTCGGTGAAGGTCGCCATCGACGCCTACGACGGCACCGCGACGTTCTACGTGGTGGACGCCGACGACCCGATCGCCGCCGCCTACGCCAAGGCCTTCCCCAAGCTGTTCGCCACGGCCGACGAGGTGCCCGACGGGCTCCGTGCCCACTTCCGCCATCCCGAGGACCTCTTCCGGGTGCAGACCAACATGTGGGGGCGCTACCACATCGGGGACCCGAACGAGTTCTACTCGCAGTCGGACCGCTGGAACATCGCCCAGGACCCGGGTTCGGGCCGGGCGGTGGCGACCGGCGCCGCGGTCGAGTCGCCCGGCGGCCAGCCCGCGACACCGCGGGAAGGGCGCATGGATCCGTACTACCTGCTGATGCGGCTGCCCGGCGCCACCCGCGGCGAGTTCCTCATGCTCCAGCCGTTCGTGCCCTTCTCCGCCGACGACAGCCGGCGGGAGCTGTCCGCCTTCATGGTGGCCAAGGCCGACCCCGCCGACTACGGCGAGCTCGAGGTCTTCGTGATGCCGAGGGACCGTCAGGTCGACGGGCCCGCCATCGTGAACGCCCGTATCAACCAGGAGCCCGAGGTCTCCCAGCTGATCACCCTGCTGAGCCGGGCGGGCTCGGAGGTGCTCCTCGGCAACCTGGTGATCATCCCCGTCGAGCAGTCGCTCATCTACATACGGCCGCTGTACGTGCAGGCCACGGGGGCCAACGCCGTGCCCGAGCTGAAGAAGGTGATCGTGGCGTTCGGCGATCGCATCGCCATCCGGGACACCTTCCAGGACGCGCTCGTCGCCGTGTTCGGCGACGCCCCGGAGACCTTGGAGGAGGGACCGGTCGACGCCGCCCCGACGGTGCCCGACGACGAGCAGCCCGACACGTCGGTGCTCCCAGACGACGTCCGCCGCCTGCTCGACGACGCGGCACGGGCGTTCGCCGAGGCCGACGCCGCCCTGCGCAACGGTGACCCGGTGGCTTACGCGACCAGGGTCCAGGAGGCTCGCGACGCGTTCGAGCGGGCGAGGGAGGCGTCGGCCCAACAGGGGGCCACCGGGACCGAGGCGACGGAGGCGGCGGCTCCGGGCTGACCCCCGGCCTCACCAGAGCGAGGATGTCATAGGCCGTCGGTAGGTTCACGGGCCGTGAGCAGGGTGAAGACCGTCCACCGGTGCCAGGAGTGCGGGGCTGGGGCGGCGCGGTGGGCGGGCCGCTGCGGCGGGTGCGGGGCGTGGAACAGCCTGCTCGAGGAGCTGGACGTGCCCGCCGCCGGGCCGAAGGCCCGGCCCCGCGGCCGGCTCGATCCCGCCGTGCCCCTCGCCGAGGTGGTGGCCGACGCCTCCGGGGCCCGGCCCACCGGCCTGCCAGAGCTCGACCGGGTGCTGGGAGGCGGGCTGGTCCCCGGCTCGGTGACCCTCCTCGGCGGCGAGCCGGGCATCGGCAAGTCCACCCTCCTCCTCCAGATGCTGGCGGCGGTGGCGGCCACGGGCGCGCGCGGCCTCCTCGTCAGCGCCGAGGAGTCGGCCGAGCAGGTCCGGCTGCGGGCGGAGCGGCTCGGCGCGGCGCTGGCCGGCGTGTGGGTCGTGTCGGAGACCGAGCTCACGGCCCTGGGGGCGGCCGTGGACGACGTGGCGCCCGGCCTTTTGGCCGTCGACTCCATCCAGACCGTCTTCGACGCCGAGCTCGACTCCGCGCCCGGGTCGGTGGCCCAGGTCCGGCACTGCGCCCACCGCCTGGTACGGCTGGCCAAGGAGCGCGACCTGGCCACCGTTCTCGTCGGCCACGTCACCAAGGAGGGCGCCCTCGCCGGCCCCAGGGTGCTCGAGCACGTGGTCGACACCGTCCTCTCCTTCGAGGGTGACCGGTACCACGCCCTGCGCCTCCTCCGGGCGGTCAAGCACCGCTTCGGGGCCACCGGCGAGCTGGGGGTCTTCCAGATGGGCGAGGCCGGCCTGACGGCTGTGCCCGACGTCGCCGCCCTCTTCCTCGCCGACCGCCGCCCGGGCGTTCCCGGGTCGGCCGTCGTCCCCGCTCTCGACGGGCGCCGGCCCCTGCTCGTCGAGGTCCAGGCCCTGGTGACCGCCAAGCAGCTCGCCGTCCCCCGCCGCTCGGCGGAAGGGGTCGACGCCGGCCGCCTCGCCCTCATCGCCGCCGTCCTCCACGAGCGGTGCGGCGTCCGCCTGGCCGAGCGCGACGTCTACGCCCTGGCCGCGGGCGGGGTGCGGGTCGTCGAGCCCGCCGCCGACCTCGGCCTGGCCCTGGCCGTGGCCTCGGCCCACTCGGGCGTGGCCCTGCCCCCCGACATGGTGGCCTGCGGGGAGGTCGGGCTGGGCGGGGAGCTGCGCCGGCCCGCGCAGCTCGACCGCAGGTTGGCGGAGGCGGGCCGCCTCGGGTTCCCCCGGGCGATCGTCCCCACGTCGGCGCCCGACCCTCCCACCGGTATGGCGGTCGTCCGGGCCGCGACCCTCGCCGAGGCCGTGGCCACCCTCGGGCTGGCCGTCGGTCCCCCGTGCACGCCCCCGTGAACGGCGCGAGAAGTTCCACGAGGGCGACCGGAATTCGGGGAACGAGCCGGTAGCATGCGCCCGTGCCCACGCGTCGCCACCTGGGGCTCAACGACGCCCTGGCGGCGGTGGCCCCGGGGCAGCCGCTGCGCGAGGGGCTCGACCGGATCCTGCAGGCCAACATGGGCGCGCTCATCGCGGTGGGCGACGGGCCCGAGGTCCTGGCCATCTGCTCCGGCGGCTTCCTGCTCGACGCCGAGTTCAGCCCCCAACGGCTCTCCGAGCTGGCCAAGATGGACGGGGCGATCATCCTCGCTCCCGACGCCAGCCGCATCGCCCGGGCCAACGTCCATCTCGTCCCCAATCCCAACGTGCCCACGTCCGAAACCGGGACCCGCCACCGCACGGCCGAGCGGGTGGCCCGCTCCATCGGGGTGCCGGTGATCTCGGTGTCCGAGGACATGTCCTCGATCGCCGTCTACTACAACGACATCAAGCACCCGGTGGAGCCCAGTCCCCGCCTGCTGAACCGGGCCAACCAGGCCCTGGCCACCCTGGAGCGCTACAAGAACCGCCTCGACCACGTGTCGGGCTCGCTGGCCGCGCTGGAGGTCGAGGATCTGGTCACCGTGCGCGACGTGGTCACCGTGCTCCAGCGCATGGAGATGGTGCGCCGCATCGCCGAGGAGGTGCACGGCTACATCGTCGAGCTGGGCACGGACGGGCGGCTGGTCCGCCTCCAGCTCGAGGAGCTCATGGGAGGCGTGGAGGACGACCGCCGCCTGGTGATCAAGGACTACTTCCACACCGAGGACTCGTGGCACCTGTCCGAGGCCATGACCGCCCTGAGCCAGCTGGACACCGAGGCGATCCTCGACCTCAAGTCGGTGGGTTCCGTCCTGCACCTGCCTGGCGACCCCGTCGACCTCGACAGCAGCCTGCAGCCCCGGGGCTACCGCCTCCTGGCCCGGGTGCCTCGCCTCCCCGACAGCGTGGTGGAGCACATCGTCGACCGCTTCGGCAGCCTGCACAACATCCTGCGGGCGTCGGTGGCCGACCTCGACGAGGTCGAAGGCATCGGCGAGACCCGGGCCAAGGCCATCGAGGAGGCTCTCAAGCGCCTCGCCGAGACCAGCATCCTCGACCGCTACGGGTAGTCGTTCTCGCCCTCGCTCGCAACCGGGCGGAGCTCAGTTCCCGTTGGGTCGGGGCTGGCCGGCCCGCAGCACGAGCTGGGCGCGGTCGACGATGCGGTAGCGCCGGTCCCGTTGCTCGATCCATCCCAGGCGGGCGAAGGTGGCGATGGCCTTGTTCACCCGCTCGCGCGAGGCGCCCACCAGGGCGGCCAGCTCCTCCTGGGTGACCGGGAGGTGGAACTCGTCGGCGTCGCCCGCCAGCTCGAGCAGGCGCTTGGCGGTACGGCCGGTGACGTCGAGGAAGACGCTGTCGGCGAGGGCCTGGTCGGCCACCCGCAGACGCCCGGCCATGATGCGCACGAGCCCCCACAGGAGCACGGGACGCTGCTGCAGCACCCGGCGCACGGCCTCGTAGGGCACGGCCACCACGGTCGAGCTCTCGAAGGCCCGGGCCTGGTTGCCGTGACGCCCACCGTCGAAGAGGCTGCAGAGGGCGAAGAGCTCGCCCCGCCCCAGGAGGGCGATGAGGGCCTCCCGGCCGTCGGGTGTGGCGCTGGCGATGCCGATGGTGCCGCTCTGGACCACGTACAGCTCCTCGGCGGGGTCGCCGGGACGGTAGAGGGTGTCGTGGCGGCGCAGCTTCCGGGTGGTGATGCCGCTCGCCGGGGCCTGGGAGTCGTCGGGCAGCGACCGCAGCAGGCGCGCCCCGAAGGCGTCGGCTCCGTGGGTGTGGCCGTTGGCGCCGGGCGAGGGCTCGCCCGAGGCCGTCGCGCCGTCATCGCCGCCGGCGAAGTGCGTCTCGGCGGGCTTCAAGTTGTTGTTCCGTCGCTTTCCTGGCACTCTGGAGATGTCCCCACTGGCGTACGTCCCCTGGGAGAGGCATGCCTTTCGACGTCGGAGACAAGGTCGTCTATCCCCACCACGGCGCCGCCGTAATCGAGCGCCGCGAGCGCCGTGACGCCTTTGGTACCGACCGCGAGTACCTGGTGTTGAAGCTCGCGTACGGCGATCTGACGCTCATGGTGCCCGCGGACAACACCGACGAGGTCGGCCTCCGGGAGGTCATCAACGACGAAGAGGTCGAGGAGGTGTTCGCCGTCCTTCGCAAGAAGGAGGCCCGGATGCCCACGAACTGGTCCCGGCGCTTCAAGAACCACGTCGAGAAGCTGAAGTCGGGCGACATCTACCAGGTCGCCGAGGTCGTCCGGAACCTGTCGATCCGGGAGAAGGACAAGGGCCTCTCGGCCGGTGAGAAGCGCATGCTCACCAAGGCCCGCCAGATCCTCGTGTCCGAGCTCACCTTCGCCATCGGCGTCACCGAGGAGGAGGCCGAGCTCAAGCTCGACGAGGCACTTCCGTAGCGCCTCGCCTCCCGACCGGGCGACGCGCGCCGGCCTGCGTGGCCTGCACGCCGTGGCCGGCCTGCGTGGCCTGAACGCCGTGGCCGGCCTGCGTGGCCCGAACGCCGTGGCCGGCCTGCGTGGCCTGAACGGCGTGGCCGGCCTGCGTGGCCTGAACGGCGTGGCCGGCCTGCGTGGCCTGAACGGCGTGGCATGAGCGTCTGGGCCGTCGTCGTCGCCGCCGGCTCGGGAACCCGTTTCGGCGGGTTCAAGCAGTACGAGCTCCTGGGCCATCGCACGGTCGTCGACTGGGCGGTGGCCGCGTCCCGCTCGGTGGCCGCCGGCGTGGTCCTCGCCGTCCCCCCGAACCGGCCGCCGCGGGGCGAGGAGGAGGTCGACGCCGTGGTCGTGGGCGGGGCGACGCGCTCGTCGTCGGTGCGGGCCGGCCTGGCCGCCCTGCCGCCGGAGGCCGACGTCGTCGTGATCCACGACGCGGCCCGACCGCTGGCCACGCCGGCCTTGTTCGAGGCGGTGGTCGCCGCGGTGCGGGCCGGTGCCGACGGCGCCGTGCCGGGCATCCCGATCTCCGACACCGTCAAGCGCGTGCGGGACGGGCAGGTGGTCGCCACGCTCGACCGCGCCGAGCTCGTGGTGGTGCAGACCCCGCAGGCGTTCCGGGCCGACATCCTCCGGCGGGCGCACCTCGGGGAGCCGGAGGCCACCGACGACGCCGCCCTGGTCGAGGCCGCGGGGGGGCGCGTCGTGGTGGTCGCGGGCGACGCCGACAACCTCAAGCTCACCGCCCCCGAGGACCTGGCCGGCGCCGAGCACCGCGTCAACGCCCGCCGGCCCGGTCCGTGACGTGACCACCCGGGTGGGGATGGGCTTCGACGTCCACCCCTTCAGCGACGACGCCCGCCGTCGTCTCGTGCTGGGCGGCGTCACCCTCCCGGAAGAGCGGGGCCTGGCCGGCCACAGCGACGCCGACGTGGTCGCCCATGCGGTGGCCGAGGCCCTCCTCGGCGCGGCCGGGCTGGGCGATCTCGGTACCCGCTTTGCCGACACCGACCCGGCCTGGGCCGGGGCCGACAGCCTCGGCCTGCTGGCGCGCGTGGTGGACGCGGTTCGGGCCGAGGGCTGGGCGCCCACCAACGTGGACTGCGCGGTCGTCCTCGAGGTGCCCCGGCTGGCGCCGCACGTGGCGGCCATGACCGATCGCCTGTCGGCCGTGGTCGGCGCGCCGGTCACGGTCAAGCCCCGGCGGGCCGAGGGCCTGGGCGCCCTGGGCCGGGCCGAGGGCGTGGCCTGCTGGGCCGTCGCCCTGCTCGAACGTTCGTGAACCTCGCCGGGTCCTGTCCCGTGGCGGCTGTCCTGCTGTGAGCCACCCC
>DASZOE010000597.1:0-3417 GCA_035550945.1 Acidimicrobiales bacterium | reverse complement strand
GATGTACCTCCAGGAGATCGGCAGGGTCCCGCTCCTGACGGCGGAGGAGGAGGTCGACCTCGCCAAGCGCGTGGACGCAGGGCTCGCGGCCGCGGCCATGATCCTGCGCGAGGACAGCGCCCCGCAGGAGCACCGGTCGGGGGCGTCCACCGACCCGGTGCGGACGTACCTGAAGGAGATCGGCAGGATCGACCTCCTCGACGCCGCCGACGAGGTCGCGCTGGCCCGCCGCATCGAGGCGGGCCTGGCCGCAGCCGCCCAGATCGCGGCGCTGGAGGACGCCCAGGGGCACGTCTCCGACGCCGACCTCGCCCCCCTGGAGGCGATCGTGGCCGACGGGTTCTCGGCCAAGAAGCAGCTCACCGAGGCCAACCTGCGCCTCGTCGTCTCCATCGCCAAGCGCTACCTGGGCCGGGGCCTGCTCTTCCTGGACCTCATCCAGGAGGGCAACCTCGGGCTCATCCGGGCCGTCGAGAAGTTCGACTACACGAAGGGCTTCAAGTTCTCGACGTACGCCACGTGGTGGATCCGCCAGGCCATCACCCGGGCCATCGCCGACCAGGCCCGCACCATCCGCATCCCCGTCCACATGGTGGAGACGATCAACACCGTCCTGCGCGTCCAGCGCCAGCTCCTCCAGGAGCTGGGGCGGGAGCCGTCGCTCGAGGAACTGGCCGACAAGCTCCGGTTCTCACCCGGCCGGGTGCGGGAGATCCAGCGGATCGCACAAGAGCCCGTCTCGCTGGAGACGCCCGTGGGTCAGGAGGAGGGAAGCGCGCTGGGCGACTTCCTCGAGGACGACCAGGCCGTCGAGCCCGCCGACGCCGCGGCCCGCGCCCTCCTCTCGGAGGCGGTCAGCGACGCGTTGGAGGAGCTCACCGAGCGCGAGCGCCAGGTCGTCCGCCTCCGCTTCGGCCTCGAGGACGGGCAGGTGCGGACGCTCGAGGAGGTGGGCCGCGAGTTCGGCGTCACGCGGGAGCGAATCCGCCAGATCGAGTCCAAGACCCTGGCCAAGCTCCGGCACCCGATCCGGAGCCAGAAGCTGCGGGACTACCTCGAAGAGGAGTGACCGGCGGGGGCCGCCGGCCCCGTGGCGCGCCTACCCGAGGGACTCGGGCGGGGGCGTGACGTTGGCGTTGAGGGAGTCGCCGCTGTGGCCGTTCCCCATCCTGCTCTCGACGAGGTCGCGCGCCTTGTCGACGCCCTCCTCGACGGCGGTCTTGGCCTTCTCGGTGGCGGCCTCGAACGCGTCGGAGCGCTTGGCCCGGCGGAGCGCGCGGTTGATCTGGTCATAGCGCTGGCGGCCGGCGCGGGCCCCCAGGTAGTAGCCCGCCGCGAACCCGGTGACCAACCCAAGTCGGAATCTCATACGCCTCTCCTACCCGCGTCGCGTCGCGGCAATCCTCGGCCGCGGACCGGCGGTCGCGGGAGCCGGTAGGCGGGGGAGGCGCTGCTAGGGGCTGGGGAGATTCCGGGGTAGCTCAACCGGCAGAGCAGCGGCCTGTTAAGCCGTTTGTTGTGGGTTCGAGTCCCACCCCCGGAGCGACGAGTTCCAACACACCGGTCGATCCTCGGGCCCGTAGCTCAGTGGTCAGAGCGGGGGACTCATAATCCTTTGGTCGCAGGTTCGATTCCTGCCGGGCCCACGATCAACCGCTCGTCACCCGCTTCTTTGGCGTTCCTTTCTCGCCGAACCGCCCTCCTTGTTTGCGCGCCTCCGGGCCGTCGCGACGGCACCGGGCGCGTCGCTCGGCACGGCGGCACTCGCCCTCCCGGCGACCCGTGGTCTGGCGTCTCGAGGCGCCCCGTGGCAACGGCTCGCCGGCACTCGGCACCTCCGGCGACGGCGGCCACTGTTGGAACGAGCCGCCGCCCACCGCCGGTGCGACGCCTGGGCGCGGGAGCGGGGCGCGGCGAGGCGTGGTCCCGGCCGGCCCGGCGCGGCGCGAGCCGGCCCTGCGTCACCGTGGCGCGGCGTGCCGCGGGCTGCGGGCACCGCGGACGGCGAACTGCGGCGGGGACCCGACCGGGCCCTCGGCGCGGCAGCCCCACGACGACCGCGACGACGACAAGGTCGAACGCGACCGGTCGCCGGCGCGACGGCGTCAACGACTCCCGTCCAACACGTCCCGCGCGGCCGCGGCCGCGCCGTCGGCGCAGCCAGCTCGGGCCGCGCCGGTGGGGGCTCCTCGGCGCCCTCCGCGCCCTGACGCGCCGGGCCCGCTCGCGGCCCGTCGGGACGGGACGAGCGCCGACGACCGCCCCGCGGGCCGGGCCCCGGTCCCCGCTCGGCTCGGCGCGGCGCGGCGCAGTGCCGCCCGCCGTCGGCATCCGGAGCTCGGCCCGCGGCGCGGAGGGCTGTCGCCCGCGCCGACGCGCCGGGGCGGGACGCCGGTGTCGTCGCCGCCGAGGCGCGAGCCCGACCCGACGTCGGCGCGCCCGCAAGAGCAGGGGGCAGCGGCGCGCGCCGCGTTTCCAACAGGCACCGGCGACGGAGACGAGGGTTCCATCACACGTCTCCGAGCATGCCGGAGGCCACCTCGGGAGGGGCGCGACGAAGAAATTCCCGGCCGGGCCCGAGAGCTGATCCGTTTTCTTTCGGGCCCCCGCCGCCATGGCCGGCGCCGGGGGTCCGTCCAACACCGGGATTGAAGTGCTCCAACAGGTTTCCAACGCCCTCTTCGGCCGCGAAGCCGCAGGTCAGGGCCGGAAAAGGGCTCTCTGGCGATGCTTGCCGGCCCCCCAGGGCCGTGCTAGACAACGCCCAATCCACCGGGGAATCCCCCGGTCCACGCGCCCATGGGCGGGCAGGAAGAACGAGCAGGAAGAACGAGGCGGAACGGACCAATGGTCAGGACGGAGCGGACGGGGGGGTGGCGAGTGGCCCTGTGGGCCTCGTTCGCCCTGTCCGCGGCCACCGTCCTCCTCCTGCTCAGCGCCCATCCGGCTGGCGCCCAGGCCACCGACCAGACCACCGACAAGCCCGCGCCCGCGGCCGAGCCTGCGGCGACCGCCGAGAAGGCGCCCACGGTCGAGCCCGCGCCCCCGGCCGAAAACGTCGCCCCGTCCGCCGACGCGCCCGTGGCCGAGCCCAAGTCCGAGCCCGCCCCTGTCGAGGCGGCACCCTCAGGGACGGTGGTCCAGGACACTCCCGCCACCGAGGGCGAGCCCGGCACGGCGGCGACGGTCGACACCACGAACACCCCGACGACGACGGAGGGCACTCCCGGCTCCAGCAAGACCTCGTCGTCGCAGGGCACGCCGGCCCAGCCCGTCGGCCTGGTGCAGCCGGCCAACGACGGCTCCAACACGGAGGCGGTCGACGTCGTCGCCGCCGACGCCACGGACACCGAGCCGCTCGTCGCCACTCCCAACGGCAACCTCGAGGTCTCGACGCTTCCCCTCGCCGGCGTCGTC
>DASZOE010000596.1:0-13118 GCA_035550945.1 Acidimicrobiales bacterium | reverse complement strand
CTCCGCCAGCCCGGTACCGTCGCTCATCGTCAGGGGTCTCCCGTCCTCGTAGCCGTCAGACAGCCACGAAGATGGCGGGACCCCTGACCCGCGTGGTGGATGGTCGCCTACCTCGCGCTCCCCACTTCAACGCGAAGCGCCCGATTACCTTGGTCGCCTGCAGCTCAATGAGCGCCTGCAACACAATGTCGACGCTCGGGCGGATGACGTCGATTTCGCTCTCCGTGATCCGTTACCGCCATCTCCTGGCGTCCCGCGCTGACCAGGAGGTCGTCGCAGTCCTGGCCGTGGAACGGGCACCGCGCGACGCATCCTGGCTAAATCTCTGTAAGGAGGTTGGCGTGACAATTGTTTGGCCAGGCGCGTGGGAATCCCTGGAACAGCGGTGAAGGGAGTGCGGGAGTCCTGACTGGTCGATGTGGTTCGCGGTGGTTGTTCTGGTCCTGCCAATCGCTTGTTTGCTGGCAATCCCTCTTCTCTCATCAAACGCCCATCGGCGAGCATGGAAGAGGCCGCGTCCGCTATCGCGCTCATTCTGCGGGCCGTCGTGCCGGAACAGGCAAGACGCCATCATTGACGCGCACCGCCCCAGGCGGATCGCGCCTCGACGATTTGTCATCGCCAACCCAGACGGATGCAGTTCGCCGGGTTTCGCGCCTCTTCGCTTCGATACGGGTAGCGGGGAGGAGGACCCCGATTCACCGCGCGTCACGGGCAAGTTGGCAACTTGCGAATTTCGTTCGCTTCCCGGGGCGGGGGGCGGATCGGCAGCAACGTTTCCCGCAAGCGCCGAGACCTGTACGCGGCTCGCACATCGAGACGGTACGGGCGGCTTGGCGGTGCAGACCGCCCCCGTCGGATGCCGATTCGGCTGAGTGGGGCAGGCTGCTGAGTCGAGTGGCGTCGCCCCTACCGCCACCCGGTAACCGGCGCGTGCGGGCGTTACCGTCGCCCGGTAACACCGCCCTGGCCTAGCAAGATCAGCGCGAGGCGCCGGCCAGGAAGGCGGCGACGACGTAGGTGGCGTGGCGATCGAGCGATCCCCGGCCCCGGTCGTACGCATGGTGGTTCGTGGGTCGGCGTGGCTGGCGGCCTCCTGTACGTCACGCAACGGGACGCCGGCGTCGAGGGCGGCGGTGATGAAGCTGTGGCGCAGGCTGTGAGGACTGATGCGCTTGGTGATGCCGGCCCGCCGGGCCAGGCGCTTGACTGTGCGGTCCGCCGCGTAGCGGTCCATCCGGCCGCTCTTGACGCCGAGGAAGATCGGCCCGGTGGTGCGCTCCGCGATGTACAGGTCCAGCGCCCGTGAAGTTCTCGGTGCCAGCGGGACCAAGGCGTGCTTGCCGCCCTTGCGCAGGATCTTGAGGGTGCGGTGCCCCCGCTCGAACTCCAAGTCGTCGATGTCGGCCCCGAGCGCCTCGGAGATGCGCAAGCCGTTGAGGGCCAGCAGCGACGCCAGGGCGTGATCCCGGGCCGAGCCCAGACCGGCTTGGACGAGGAAGGCGCCCAGCTCGTTGCGGTCGAGGCCCAGGGTGCGGGATTCGTAGTCGACCTTGGGACGGCGGACGTTGGCCGCGGGATTGCGCTCGATGAGCCCCTCCTGCTGGCAGTAGCGGTAGAAGCTGGCGAGGGTGGACAGCCGTCGGGCCACGGTGGAGCGCATCCTGCCGTTGTCCTCCATCCACCGGCCGAACAGCTCGAGGTGCGCCCGGCGGACCGCGAACAGCTCGAGGTTCGCCTCGGTGCACCAGGCGCCGAAGATGCGCAGGTCGGTGGCGTAGCTGCGGCGGGTGGCACCGCAGTAGCCGGCCAGGAAGCCGGCGATCGCGGCGCGTGTCTGGGTGGTGTCGTCGACGACGACGAGGCTGGTGGTCATGCCCATGGTGTTCCTCCAGTGCCAGACCCTGGGCGGGCCGGGCACCTAAAGGAACGCCCCGCGGTGGTGGGCACCGTCGTTGTCCCTGGCGCTTGTGCATCCCCCGAACGGCGCCGTCGGTGCTCAGCGGAGAGCACCCGGGGCCGACCAGCGGCCGTAGTGTCAGCACCATCTCGCCCTCCATCTGCGACGACTGGGGGACCGCCGACGTTGGGGTCCACGTCGGCGCTGTGCACTCTGCGACCGCTGCGCCGACCGTCGGGTCGCCCGCCTGACCGGCCTGACCCAACTCGGGTGGCCCGCCGCCCTTCCTCGCGGGCCGCTGCGCCGCCGACTTCTCCTGACACTCGGCGTTTAGGTGGCCTCGGTACCGAGCGCACGGGCTCGTGACGGCCGAGTGGGGTGCCCCAAGAACGTGGTTGCTCGAGCGCCATCCGTCGCAGGGGGCGACAGTCCAGTGCGCGACGTGACCCCACCACTTGTTCATTTGAGGCCACTGGACCTTTTCGTGGCGGCATCGAAGGCGCGGGGGCATCGCACGTGCGGTATGTCAGCGCCATTGCTCTGAGATAGGGCGAGCTGTCGGGCAATAGGGCCAACTGCCGCAGTCACTCGCACGTCCGACGTTTCGGCCAGCGGGCCAGTCCCCCAGAGATTCGCCGACCCGGATAGGACGATTCCTCACGACGCGGGGCATCACTGCCACCGACAGCACACGGCCACTCCGTTATGGACCCGCTTGACACGAGAGGTGCCTGTGCTACAAGTATCCCGACGGCGGCTTGGTCTTCTCGTCCGGAGGGTCCCTTTTTCGCTCCCTCCGCCCCTTCGCTGGCGTCAGTTGTGTTTGTCGCGCCCGATTCGTCCGTCAAAGACGTACGAGGAGTGAAGATGAGGACTGTGCCCAACCGAACAGCACCCGTTCACCGAATCAGTCGACCTTCGAAAGAAAGGCATTACCTACCACGGATCGTTCTCATCCCGCTGTCTGCGTGCATCCTGGTGACCGCTGTCCCAGCGCCCAGTGGCGCCATCACCGGCGGGCAGCCCGACGAGGGCCGTCATCCCTACGTCGGCGGAACAGTTCTCTTCTTCCCACCGCGCAATGAGACCATCGTGAACTGCACTGGAAGTCTGATCTCTCCTACCGTCTTCGTCACGGCAGCGCACTGCGGCAGACACGCAACAAGGCGCAGCGTCAGCTTCGACGAGGTTTTTGATGCCGACACCTCACCTCGGCATGCCGGGTGGTTCTACGCCCACCCCGCCTACGACCCGGCTCAGCAGTATCACAATGACGTGGCCGTCATCGTTCTCGACGAGCCCGTCCCGGGTGTCGACGACTCGACTCCGCTTCCGAAGGTGC
This sequence comes from Acidimicrobiales bacterium, assembly GCA_035550945.1. Taxonomy (GTDB): domain Bacteria; phylum Actinomycetota; class Acidimicrobiia; order Acidimicrobiales; family AC-14; genus DASZOE01. The sequence goes on along the minus strand of DASZOE010000596.1, from coordinate 9,876 downwards.
CTGGCCTCGGACTCCTCGACCGGATGAAGGCCGACGGCTCACTCAACCAGTCCACCCGCTTCACCTCTGTCGGATACGGCTTTCTGGGTTTCACGATGGGGCCAGGAGGTCCGACGCCGGTGCGCGGCCAGGTCCGGCACTACGCGGTCGGTTCCTTCAACGCCCTTGCGCCGGAGCAACTGCACCTCTCGCAGAACGCGGCGCTCGATGACGGCGGAACCTGCAATGGCGACTCCGGCGGCCCCAACTTCCTCGGGGCGGGGGAAGCGGAGACGCCGACCATCGCCGGTCTGACCTCGACCGGGGAGACCTATTGCAAGGCCACCAACGTCACCTATCGCCTCGACACGGAAGGGGCCCGCAGCTTCCTCGGCCAGTACATGACCCTCCCTTAGCAGCCCTTAACTCCCCCGCGGCGAGCGACTCAGCGGCACCAGTTCCCTCCGCGGCGCGCCCCGGACTGAGAGCGTTACCGTGCGCGGCGCTGGTGCCGAAGTCGGGCTCTTCCAAGAGCGGCCCCCATACCCGGCGATGTGGGACGCCCCTGGCCACAGACTCGACGTGAGCTCTCGGCGAGCTCACCGTTGGGGCGGTGGGCGATCATTCGTTTGAGCGTGGCCACCACTGATCGCGCCCAGCGGTAACGCCGAGCCACGGCGTTGGCTCGATTGGAGTGACCAATGGGGCGAGGTCGGGCGCGACTGCGAGTACTTCCGCTTCGAGGGCGTCGAGATACTCGTGCAGAGCTCCGACGAGAAGCCCCGGCCCGAGACGGGGCCCGTCCTTGCTGTTCCATCCCAATGCCCAGTACGGCGAGCTACCCGGGTGCAGCTCCGCGAAGCGCTGACCTGACCGCCTGAGGGGACCAGGGTTCCTGACGTCATAGAACGATGGCCACTGTTCGTCCCAGTGCTCATGCAGGTTACGCAGAACCTCGACCTCGCGGGCCATCAACTCGGGCATGGCGGTGTATCGACCTTCGGCGTTGTCGAGTCCTCGAAGCAGGTTGTGGCCGGCAACGAGCGCCATGTGATGCGCGAGCTGCGCCGACCAGATGAGCGAACCACCGGGGTCTTCGTTCAGCAATCCGAGACGCACGTACTCCGCGAGCCTCACCTCCCACGCTCGGACGTGCTGCCGGGTAGCGAGCAGCCAGAACATGACCTGGCGATCCTGCATGACGTCATCGTCGCCGGTGATGCGGACGATCTCGTCAGGGCTGAGAACCGCGGCAACAAGGTCGTAGGCGGCGCTCTCGGCTTCGGACCGTGTGTCGGCCTCGACCCGGATTCCGAGGGCATGGTTCGGGTCACCAACCGTGGAGTGGAACGCGGTGACCGGCAGGGAGTCGGACAGGCGGCGATACTCATCGTCATCTCGGATGGGCCGATTGAGGTGCACGAGCATGGTGCGCGTTCGCATCGCATCCAGTTTTTCGCGACACCGACCAATGCTCGGGAGGCGGTTTACGGCTGGCTGGGCCGTCACCGCCGGCCTCCAGCCACACGCTCTCAGTGCCGGCGTTCTGGGACAAGCCGAGCGTACGTCGCGCCAGCGTTAGCGGGCACCCGTTCGTGCGTCCGAGCAGTACGGCTGGTCCTATTCTCGACGAGTGCTTCTCGGCGTCGAAGAAGGGCCGGCGGCTTGGCTGGCGGCCGTCGGAACAGCCGCCGCCACGCTCATCGCCGCGCTGTCGATCGCCGGTGTGCTGTGGGACCGACGCCGCAAGGTCGCATCGGGCGTTACGGGCTGGCCGGTCATCTCAGACGGCGTAATCGAGGAGGTCATCGTCAACAACGCAAACGAAGAGCCCGTTTTCGACGTCGTTGCGCGAGTGATCTACAAGGACGAGACGATCGAGGTCCAGGGACCCTCGACGGTACCGCCGGGTACCACGACTCTGGGCGCACAGACCAGGCACCAGGTCTACGCGTGCGCTGCGGATCTGAACGACCCGGCGACACCTCCAAGAGTCGCGCTCGTCTTTCGCGACCAGGCCGGACGGACATGGCGGCGGCGGTCGAACGGGAAGCTCCGACGACGCCGAGTGAATACCGGCTTCGTGAACGAATGGCAGAACGCACTCGGCGAACTTCCTCCGCTGCTCGACACGGATGGGCAATCGATCGACACAAGAGATGCGCGCCGAAAGGCGGTTGACTGACTGCCAGCGTCGCCTTGCGTCGCGACCCGGCGATCAGGGACGGCGGGCGGCGCCAGGGAATCCGGAGGGAAGGGCCTTCGGGTCGACGAGCCGCCGAATCAACGACTCTCGTACCCGGATTGGTTCTCCCAACTTGTAAGCCACTCTTGCTGGTGACTCTTCAACGGCCGCTGGTCGCGTGCCGCGGCCAGGTCGAGGGCTTGAATCGTCGCAACAATGTATCCGGCAAGGTAGGGAAAGAAGGTGTCCCTGCCTTTCCAGGGCGGCGGCCACGAGCCACCGTGCGTCCGAGGCACCAACATCACGATCAGATCGACGTCCTTCTGATCATCGGAAACGCCGGGTACGCCGAAGCTCTCGAGTGTGGCTCGCAGGTAGGGTTCGTCAAGGGCCGCGGCGACGCCCGCTTCGATGTCAGACCGAATCGGCTCAGGGATCAGCCCTTCGTCCATCAATACCAGCCTGGCACGTTGGCTCTCACGACTCGCCCACCGCGTCGACCGATGTCACTTGGCCGCCGGTCTGGGGCATGCCGCGAACGAAACCGCTAGGGCCTCACCCCGGGTGGATCACGCCACTCGGTTTCAGGTGGGCGGTCCATGCTCCGCAGGGGCTCGGCGAGCATCGACTCCGCTGGGAAGTACGGCCACCCGTGAGTCACCGAAAACTCATGCCGAAGGAGCAATCGCGCGAGTGACTCCAGCGTGTAGTAGCCGTCAGAAATCATTACGTCACCCTCGATGCCCTGGTGGACGATCTGAGCGCGGAGACCGGCTAGGCGGCCGATCGACGGTGTGATCATCGTCGACGGATCGAGCGTCGGATCCGCACGGCGCAGGGCCGCCTCCACCTCGCGGACCTCGTTGCGCGATTGGCCGCCCCCTGGTGCCGGAAGAACGCATTCCAATACGACCCAGAGAAGAACAAAACCCTCCGCCGTCGGCCCTGCCGTTACTGCGCGGAGATACCAGCGACACGCGGCCTGAAGTCGCGGCGAGACGTCCGGCGATTCGAACCGGGCGAGGTCAACCTCAAACTCATCGAACCATGGATTGGAGGGCTCGAAGGTTCGGACCTTGCGTACCGTATCTATGCGCATGATGCCCCCGTCGACCGGCACGGATAGGTCCTCGAGGATCTGTTCCTGCGCGATCCGTTCGTCAAGCATCATTGCGAGGAAGCCGGCCGCGGCGAGAGCCTCATTTCGACACAAGGGCAACGCGCTGTCGATGTCCGCCGGGAGAACCGTTGTCAAAGAGTAGATCGTGACACGACGTCCTTCTCCCACCAACAGGCGTTCCATCCATTTCACGAACCTGGGTCGAAGTCCCGGTTCCTGCACGATCGTTGTGCGCTGAGCCTCGACCGGGCCCACTAGGTGCTCCACTGACACGCGTCCGACGTTCAGGCGAGGAGGCATGCCGATGACTTCCATCGAAGCGAACCCAAGGCGGTATATGGCCTCGCGGCCCGTAAGCGCTTCCGCGGTTGCAGCACTAAACCCGGACGGCGACGAGAGGTCGCCGCGTCGGAAGCCGGATGAGGGCGACGCCGGAGTGCTCACCGCACAAGCGTGCCGCGTTCTAGAACGTCGCGCGGGCGGGCGACACCAGCGAGCACGCAGCCCACGGAGGCCGGGAACCCAACGCGTCACATAGGTGCCGGTAGGTGGCCTTCGCGAAGCCCGTTAGTAGCACCAAGGACGAGGCGACCGCGGTTCGGCCGTACCCATCGAGGCGACCCGCCCGGTATCCGGCGAAGCCGTGTGGGCGGTCCGCCCGAAAACGCTCGAGCCGATCGAGGAGCCGGTGGCCGCAGTAACGCAAGTGCCGCGTTCGGACGGTCGAGGGATCCTGGCGATAGCGATCATCGGCAGCTCCGGTCACCACCCGCCACGAGGACTCGAGCGAGCGGCCTCCCCTGTCGGTCCAGTCGGCCGCGGAACGCCACGAGCGGTGCGCGAGAAGCCCCCGACGCCTTCTCCTCGCCTCGTGGTGACGAGTCGTCGTGGAACACGCGGTCACTCAGCTTGGGCCGGTGCCCATTTCCTGGCAGGCCGCGCAATATTCACGTGACGGAGAGTCGGAGTTCCCGGGGGCTCTGCCCCTGCGCTCGCTTCGAGGCCGGCGCCGGTCAACCTCCCCGGTCGATGTATTTCTTGATGCAGTGCACCACTCCGAGCCGTCTGGCGAACGCACTGAAGTCGCCGAGCAGGTGGGGGGTGAACCCGAGTTCTTCCCACAGGGCTCTCATCGTGGAATCGACCGTCGCAAGGTCCGCATTGTCGCCGTGACCGAACGTGGGTAGGTAGACATGCTGACCGGCAGTCTGGCTGTTCTCGACCAAGCAATTGTTCCATGTGATGTGATGCCAGTCGCGAACTCTGACCATCGTCGTTTCATCCGCACCGGCCCTCGCAAGCTCGACCACTGCTGGGACCAGCGCCGAGCCGTCGGGCTGCCTCGACAGGGCCCTGAGCTGGGCGAGAGTCAGCAACTGACCCAGCGTGGGCCGGTGCACGAGCGGGTTGCGGGTCACCGCGAATCCTGAGCGCTCGAGATCCTCTGCAATGCCGTCGTACACCTCCGCGAGCGCGAAGGGCGACGAGGTCCCCAACAGCTCGTCCGCCAGCCTCGGGCTACCCACCAACACCTGAAAGACACCCTCGGTGTTCGGACCGACGAGCGTGAGGAGCATGTCGATGTGGAAGATGGGCTGGAACGTCCCGGCTCCCTCTGTCGGGATGTCGAGGTAGTAGTCGTCGCCCGTCCGTGTGCCGACGTACTGTCGGAGCGGTATCGCCTTCTTGGTGCCGATCACGATCAGTCTTCGGTCAGCGTCGACGTACCTCGAGAACAACTCGGTGGCGAACGCACCCGGCTCGGTTCCCGACGGGATGGTGACCGGAGGCCGCCCATCAGCAAGAAGAGCGATGGTGTCGGCGAAGTAGTCCCTTCCCAGGAACCAAAAGTCGTCCCCGACGAGGCAGTTGCCGCCTTGGAATATCAGGGGTGCTCCGGAAGCCCTGATATCGGTGTGCTCCTCCACCGCGTCGGCGATGAGCGCGTCACCGATCCGGCCAAACGACCACGGCTCCATGAGGTAGCGAGTACCGTCAGTGACATCCCGCAGTGACACGTAGGCGTCTTCGGCCCAATCGGTGACGGCGACGAAATCTGGCAATGGAACCAGCTCGATATTCTCCAAAGCATGCCCTGCGTTCACGAACCACTCCGCGACCGCCTGCCCAACGGAGGCGTTGTGAACGACGATGAAACGCGTTCCCACACGCAGAGCTTCGATCACCGACGTGTACCCGCCCACGAGGCCCGGGTCGGAGACAGCCCAAGACGGGAAGCACAACAGGATCCGATCTATCGACCCGTCGAACGATGACACCAGCCTCGGGGACTGCAAGCCGGGCCCGAACTGCTTCAACGTGGCGACGCGATGCCCGAACTCGGGAGCCACCGGCACGTCGACATCTGTGTGGCGGTGGAGCGGCGCATCTGGCACCAACGTCCGGTACAGCGAACCGGCGGTCATGGACTCCTCTCCTCCCCGACAGCATGCGATCGACTTGACGTGAAGGGGCCTCGCTCCCTCCCCCGCAACGTCGAACCTACCGTCGAGCTGAGGCGACGCGGCTCGCTCTCGTGTGTAGGGGGAGCAGTCACCCCCACGAGTTCTGCAGAGCGCAGCGTGAGGACAGCGCGCCAGGGCCGGACGACGCCGCCATCTGCGACCCACGGTGATCGCCGCCCTCGGCGTGTCCCCCGTGTGACGGGCGCGCCGGCAGCCGGCTAGGACACGATGTCCTTGCGGCGGAACCACCAGGCGGCGAGGCCGATGAACACCACCGCGTAGGCCAGCTGCACGACGGCGTCCTGGGCCATCGGGCGCAGCGACGTGTCGGGCAGCGAGCCCCCGAGGAAGGGCGCGGCGCCCGGCGGCAGCTCGAAGAAGAGCCGGGACCACGCGCCCCAGTAGTGAGTGGGCAGCCCGGGGTGCAGGTAGTCGAGGCTCGACAGGCCGTCGAGGATCGTCGAGACGACCATGAGCCCGAACCCCCCGGTGATGGCGGCGCCGGGCGAGTCGGTGACGACCGAGAGCAGGAACGCGAACGAGATCACCGCCCCCAGGCTCCACGTCACCGCGACGGTGGCGAACGCCAGCCGGAGGAGCGACTCGCCCACGGGCATGGTGGGACCGAACGGCGTCGCCACCCCGTCCCAGCCGAAGGCGATGGTTCCCGAGACGAGGCCGCTGACGGCGACGGCGAGGGTGGCCGCCAGCGCGAGGGTGAACACCACCGAGAGCTTGGAGGCGAGCAGCCGGCCGCGGCTGACGGGGCGGATGAGCAGGTAGCGGAGCGTCCCCCAGCTGGCCTCGCCCGAGACGCTGTCGCCGGCGAAGAAGCTGACGACGATCACCAGGAAGAAGGCGCTCATGAAGGCGAGGGCGGCCAGGGCGTGGTTGATGCCCGACGCGGTGGACACCTCGAAGAGCGCCCGGGTCCCGACCTCGGCGGTGCTCGACGGGCTGCGGGACCGGTTGGCCAGAGCCGCGATCACCGGCAGCCCGACGAGGAAGATGAAGCACATGAGCGTCCGCCGGCGGCGGACCTGGCGGGCGAGCTCGACGGCGATCACTCGCGGCCCTCCTCCACCAGGCCGAGGAAGGCGTCCTCCAGGCGGTTGCGCGACGTCACCGTCTCCACGCCCACACCGCCCTCGACGAGGGCCCGTACGAGAGCGGCCCGCGAGGCGCCGTCCAGCTCGACCACCAGGCCGGGCGGCTCGTCCCGCACCCCCTCGATGCCCGCCGTCGCCTCGAGGACACGATGGGCGCCTTCGGGGTCGTCGACCTCGACGTAGACGGAGTGGGCCGCGCCCACCAGGTCGCGCACCGAGCCCGCGGCCACCAGGCGCCCCCGGTCCATGACCACCGCCGACGTGCACACCTGCTCGACCTCGCCCAGCACGTGGCTGGACAGGAGGACCGTCGTCCCCCCGCCGGCCAGGTCGCGGACGACCCGGCGGATCTCGCGTACCTCGCCGGGGTCGAGGCCGTTGGTGGGCTCGTCGAGCATGACCACCTCGGGCCGGCCGAGCAGGGCCTGGGCCAGGCCCAGCCGCTGGCGCATGCCCTGGGAGTACCCCTTCACCTTGCGGCCGAGGGCGGGGCCGAGGTCGGCCAGGGCCAGGGCCTCGTCGAGGCCGGGGGGCGGCCAGGCGGCGCCCCCGGCCCGCCACCACTGCTTGAGGTTGGTGAGGCCGTCGAGGTGGGGGACGAACGCGGGCCGCTCGACAAGGGCGCCGACACGCGCCAGCACGCGGCTGCCGGGGCCCGTCCGCTCCCCAAGCACCGCCGTCGTCCCCCGGTCGGGGCGCACCAGGCCCAGCAGCATGCGCACCGTCGTCGTCTTGCCCGCCCCGTTGGGACCGAGGAGACCGCACACCTCACCCGGCGCCACCGTGAAGGAGAGGCCGTCGACCGCCACCACGTCACGGCCGAACCTCTTGGTGAGGTGCGACACCTCGATGGCGGCGGTCACCGGGCTCCTCAGGTGGTGCGGGTGCTGCGCAGCCGGTCGATCAGCCAGGCGATGCTGTCGCGCTGGGCCATGACCTGCTCCCACCCGGCGAGGAGGTCGAGGACCTGTTCCCGGCCGTGCACGAGCTTGAGGACGCGGACGCCGAGGTCGTCGGTGTCGACGGGCACGGACACCACGTCGCCGAAAGGGTCGGACCAGATCGGCGGCGGGTCGTCCCGCATGACGTAGAGCTCGCCCGTGTCCTCGATCCAGTTCAGCTCGTAGCGCCGGCCGTGGGCGTCGTGCCAGTCCTGGCCGAACTGCAGCTCGTCGGACGACCGGCGCCGTTCGTCGGCGTCGTAGAACTCCTCGATGTCCAAGCTGGCTCTCCCGTGGGTGGGCGGCGGCCGACCCCGGCAGCCTATGGTCCCCGGCCGCGGGCGGTTGCGACCGTCTCCCGCTGCGTCCGCCTGCTCCCCGCTTTCGGGGCGCCTACGGCACGGGCGTCACCGAGCGGCGGACGTTGAGGACCTTGCACGTGAGCGGGCCCTTGGCCCGGGCCGCGCCGTTGATCTGGAACGGCGAGCTCGTCCCCGGCTCGACGTCGCCGATGCTGTCCGAGCCCTCCGAGACCCGGTTGCCGGCGGTGTCGTAGAACCCGACGCGTACGAAGAAGATGCTGTCCTTCGACGAGTTGTTGGTGATCTGGCCCTCCGCCCTCGGCAGGCCACCGTCGGGGTCGGCTACGCAGCTGAGCACGGAGGCGTCGCTGGTCGACTTGCCTCCGCAACCGAGGAGCAAGGTGGTCAGGATGGCGGCCATCGCGATCCTGAGAGGTCGCCTCGACACGGTTCTCTCCCTTCTCGGTCGCCGCATCTCACCTGTTCCCAGGAAGTGAAAGAAGAATCCTGTCGGCGACGTCGTGCGGGCCGCCCACGATGTCGAGGTCCTCGGACTCCAGCCAGGCCCGGTTGAGGGCGCACACCTCGCTCCCGTCGTCGCGGTTGAGGACGACCAGCGGTCGGGCATGGAGCGCGGCCGCCGCGAGCAGCGCGGCGTTGACCGCCCCCAGGCGCACGTCGACGACGAGCACGAGGAGGTCGGGGTCGAGGGCGGCGGCCAGAGCGGCGCTGTCCCCGTCGAGCGCGATGGGAGAGCGGGGACCGCCGACCGTCTCCACCCAACCGACCTCGACGCCGCTCGGCCAGGACAGCTCGGCCACCAGCTCGGCCACGGTGAAGGAGGGGCGGCCGAGGGCGCCGGCCGCCATGGGCGGGGCCATCGGCACCTGGTACCACCGGTGGGGCGGGCACACGTCCGCCGGGTACTCGCCGGTGGCGGCGGCGAGCACATCGGCATCGGTCGGATCATTGCCGGGCGCGAACGACTGGGCGGGCTTGCGGGCCGCGACCCGCCGCCCGGCCCGAGCCAGCTCGCCGAGCACCTGAGCACCCACCCACGTCTTGCCCACCTCGGTGGCGGTCCCGAGGACGACGACCAGGCGCTCAGGGCGCACGGGCGGGGATGCCCACCGCGAGGCCGTCCAGGGCAGCCACCAGGGCGTCGACCTGGGCGTCGGTGTGGGCCGCGGAGAGCGTCACCCTCAGCCGTGACGTCCCCGGAGGGACGGTCGGCGGCCGGATGGCGGGCACCAGCAGGCCACGGTCGAGGAGGGCGGCCGAGGCGGCGACGGCCCGCTCCTCGGGCCCCAGCACCACCGGGACGATCGGCGAGGGGTGCCCGGGCACCACCCGCTCGACGAGCTCCCCCAGCCGGGCCCGCAGGTCGTCGCCCTCGGGTGACCGGACCACGCCGCGGGCGGCGAGGGCGGCGGCGGCCGTGGGCGGCGGCATCGCCGTCGAGTAGATGGCCGGCCGGGCCCGGTTCACGAGCAGGGCGATGGCCGCCCGGGGCCCGGCGACGAAGCCGCCCGCCGCACCGAGCGCCTTGGACAGCGTCCCGACCCGGAGGTGCGTAACGCCGGCGAGCTCCGGTTGGGGCCCGAGCACGGCGTGGGCCTCGTCGACGACCAGCAGGGCGCCCCGCGCCCGGCAGAGGTCGGCGAGCTCGGCCGCGGGCGCCACGTCGCCGTCCATCGAGAAGACGGTGTCGGTGACGACGATCGCGGGCCGGGGGTCGGCGTCGAGCAGAGCGGCCAGGTGGTCGACGGCGCGGG
>DASZOE010000595.1:0-5244 GCA_035550945.1 Acidimicrobiales bacterium | reverse complement strand
GGCCGGCCTCGACTCTCCGTCGCTCGCCGCCGCCCGACGTGCAGGCGGCGGCCACGAGGGCCAGCACGGAGATGGTGAGAGCGGCGAGACTCCGACTCCGGCCCCGCGGTGTGGCACTGCAGCGCACGGGGGCCATTGTGGCCCGGCGCCCTCCCGGGGCGGTCCCGCTCGCCCGAGCGCCCTGGTGAAATGGAGTGTGGTCGCCGACGACGCACGACCTGGGCTCCGGCCCGGGCACATCGCACCGATGAGCGCGGCGCTGGCCGACCGCCTCCCCACCGACGGGACCCGCTGGGGCTTCGAGTTCAAGTGGGACGGTTCTCCGCACAGTTCGGACCTGTGTCAGGCACGGGTCCCTCAGGCATGGGGTCCGGAATGGGAACACTCTCTTGGCCCGGCGATAACCGGCATTTCTTCTCGGCCCTGGTTGCAGTGGGCGCAGCCTCGTGGGGAGCTCGCGATGTCAGGATGGATGCCGCATGCGTGGCGGCCGGCGAGACATCTGGCTTGTGGTCGGCGCCCTGGCGGTGTTGTTCGCCGGATTTCTTCTGAAGTGGATCGGCTCCGGCCTCTCGCTTGTGTCCGTGGTCGCAATGTTCCTCGGCTACGTCGGGGCGTGCCTCGTCTTCACCTTGATCTGGGTGACGTTCGTTCGGCGCAAGAGTTAGCGACGCGTCTGGGCGCCCGTACCGTGGGTAGGAAGCCGTTCCCGCTCGGATGGAACTGCCCATCTGAGGGACAGTTCCGAGGCAACCCCGGGGGCACCTCACATTCGCAGCGACCGAGCTCGCTCAGAGAGCGTCCGGTTTACTCTTCAGAGCGTCAGGGCGCGGGATGACAGCATGCCTCTGGACCTTGAGCGAGCAGTGAAAGGAAGTTCACAATCGAATTGAGTAAATACTCGCTGCGCAAGGCGCCTCATCCACTACGCGATATCTATTATTTCTTCATCGCTGCTGTCATCCTGAGTGTGGTACTAACGTGGTTTACTTAGGGACCCGCATTACGTGTCGTGAACGTCTGTCTCGGCGTTTCTGCGGCTCTGTTCGGCATGACTCTCATGACGAACCTCAACGGTGCGGTGGACTACTTGGCACGTCTCGACTCGGGGGACACCACAGACCGCGGCGACACGCCTAAAGCACTAGCTCGACCCGTCTTTAGCCGTCTAGCGGGGGCTCTCTTCTTCGGGGCTGGCATTGTCTTCACGGTGAGCGTCGCGAGCGGGCCACTCTGAGGAGGAACTCGATGCCCTCGCCGTCGCGTGATGCCATAGCACTTGTTCGGAGCCGAGAGCGCACATTGTGCCTGCTCGGGGTGCGGGCCTAGTTGAGAGGAGGCGCACAGAACGCGCCTGCCCTCAACCTCCGCGGCCCAGGGGCGAGCCGGCTCTTCGGATGACCCGGATGTGCCGATCAGCCTCGGTCCTAGCCGTCACTTTCCCGGATCTCGCGGAAGGAGGTCGGAACCACCTCGTCCGGATGGATCGGCGTCGTGGAAGATCTCGTGGAGGCCGAGCAGGTCGCGATGTGTCGGGGCGCCGTCCTCGTCGGCTTCCATGAGGACCCACCCGGGTTCAACGAGATCGTCGGGATCGATGCGATCAAGAGCGACCACAATCTCGAGCGCGGTTTCGTACGCCACCCGGCGGGCAAACGTGCGGAGCTGTGCGATGTCGATGCCCCCGCTCAGCAACTCCTCGTTTCCTTCGATCGCCTCAACGCCACCGGGCCCCGCCCAGTGGTCAACTCTGGCCCAGACGGCCCTGAGGAAAAGGAGCGATGCGAGCTGCGCGATGTCCTCCGTGACCTCAGATCGGGCCCACCCCTCTGGGTCCGGAACCCCAAGGGATCGGAAGCGACCGCGAAGCGCAAGGGCTCGATGTCTGGTCGAGTCATCCAGCGTCGTGAGCCAGTCGTCCCAGGATGGCCAGTCGGGCATCCCAGCATTCTGGACGAACGATGAAGACGAACGTGACTGACAATGACCAGGAAGTGATGCCGTTCCTGGTCGGCTTCCGTTGACCATCACATGTCCCGATGAATCACGTGGCTACGGTCCGACTCCATGGAGTTGTTCCTCTCCCGGCGGTCGCTCCTCGACTCGAGAGTGGTCGAGGGAGGCCATAAGCTCGCTGATCGGCGGAGCGCGCTCGACCTCGCTGGGGTCCCCGAGCGGATGCCCTTCGTTCTCGGCGACGACGGCTCCTACGACCTTCGGCTGAACCAGTTCCTGCGGGAGCTGCCGACCATGGGGGTGCCAGCCGAGAAGAGCTGGCTCGCCTACGCCCGGGACGTCGTGACTTGGGCGCGCTTCCTGGCCGAGCAGCGGGGCAAGACGGTCTGGGAAGCCGAGCAGGCCGACGTCGCCGCCTACCACCGCGTCCGCCGCCTTAGCCCGCCGGAGACCGCCATCTCCTCGAGCACGTGGGACCGCGGCATCGCCACCCTCGACAAGTTCTACCGGTGGGCCACCGCCAACGGTCATGTGCACCGCCCGCCCTTCTCCTACCGGGCGCCCCGGTCGTCGGCGTTCCTGCCCGGCCGCCGCCAGCCCGAGCCGGTCAACCTGGCCAAGGAGCGCCGGGGCCGCCGACGACCGCCAGGCTTCGTGTCGGTCGAGGACTACCTCGTGTTCCGAGACGTCGGCCTCCGGGGCCGCCTGCCCGACGGCGGGCCTGACCCGTCGTTCCGGGGCCGCCACGGCCATCGCAACGCGCTTTTCGCCGAGCTCCTGGTGACGACCGGCATGCGCCTCGGCGAGGCCGGCACGTTACTCATGGCCGAGTTGCCGGCGTCGGGCGGAGGGAAGTCGGTCCCGCTCCCGCTCGCTCCGGTCGTCTGCAAGGGCGGGCGCGGGCGGACCGTCCGCGTTCCCGCCAGGGTGCTGGCAGCGATCGGGGGCTACACAGAGCTCGAGCGGCAGAACGCCCTGGAGGGTCGCTACCCGCAGACGGCCGACGAGGGGCCGGAAGTGGTTGCCATCGACGGCCGAGCGTGCGCGGTGATGGTGGACGGTCGGCGGTTCCGGGTCCCGTTGGCCAGGATGACCCCGGCTCACCGCATGGCCGCCGTCGCCGGCGACCGGTGCCCCTTGGCTCTGTGGCTCACGGAGGCGGGTACTCCCGTCTCGGATCGAGCGTGGGAGGCCGTCTTCCACCGTGGCTCCGCCCGGTGCCGGGCTCTTGGTCATCCCGTGGAGGTGAGCCCGCACACCCTGCGCCACACCTTCGCCGTTCACATGCTGTCCCTCCTGATCCGTGAGCAGATCGGGTCGCTGGAACGGCCGGGCGGCGCCGACGCGGCCACCGCCCCCTACCGGCGACTGCTGGGCGATCCGCTCCAGCGCCTCCAGCGACTTCTCGGGCACCGCAGCGTCGTCACCACTTACGTCTACCTTGACAGCCTGGCCGAGGCCCAGTGGCTGGTCGACGATGCCGTCGATCGTTGGGCACGCGAGATCTGCCCGGAAGCGGGCGATTCCGTCGCCTAGCCCCTCAAGATTCACTCGGGGACGACGACGAGTCAGCTTCGACAGCGGCGGCGAGACGATGACGGACGACGGCGTCTCCGTCGTCCTGCGTCACACGCTGGTCTGCAGCGAGGGAGCGACGCTGTCCCTCGACTACACCGACCTGCCCTGCCCGCGTCTGGTGCGTCACCTCACCGCCGCCCTGGCTGCTCGCGTCGGTGTCGGTGGGGGGCACATCACCGCGGAGACGGCTCGAAGCTACGGCGGCGCGATTCGCGCCTTGGCCCCCCTGATGGCCGCTCGTCACCCCGGGCGGGCGGAGCGCTTCGACGCCGCCGACCTCTCCGCTTCGGACCTCGATGCCTTCGAGGAGGCCGAGCGCGAACGCTTCCCCAGCGACAGCACGACGCCTTACGCCCGAGTGGGGTCGGTGGTCCGCCTCCTCCGCACGATCGCGGCCGGCGGGCGCGTCTCGCTCCGTCCCGACCTGTCGGCTCGCCTGGACTTCGTGGCGAACGGGGTGAAGGGCCACACTACGCCGCGTGACGCCTACAGCCCCCAGGAGACCGCACGGCTGCGGGCCGCCTGTCGGGCCGATGTGCTCCGGGTCGTCGAACGACTCACTGTCACAGCCGAACGGCGGCTGGCGCTCGGCCGTGAGCCGGTCGGCCGGGGTTGGCGGGTCGCAGAGAACGTCCTGTGGCATGTCGACCGCCACGGCCCGATGCGCCTGACCGAGCTCCAGGAGCGCCAGGGCCGCTGGCACCCGGGCTTCCGGATCAGCGAACTCCACGCCCTGCTCTACCCGACGCGCGACGACCTGGCGCCGTTCCTGCTGCTGTTCGCCCTCGAGAGCGGCATCGAGATCGAGGCCTGCAAGGAGCTCCGAGCCGACTGTCTGGCCAACGCCGAGGGTGGCCGGGTGGAGGTGCGCTACCGGAAACGGCGGGCGGGCACACGCCAGTGGCGATCGGTGTGGGTCCGCGACTCGGCGATGTACTCGCCTGGACGGCTGATCCGGATGGTGCTGCGCCTCACCCGGCGGGCGCGAGCGCACTCCGGCTCCGACGCGCTCTGGCTGACGGTCTTTCACAGCCGCCTCCTCCCGGCAGCGATGAGCGCAAGCTCGGGCGTGTTCGTCGAGTTCGTCAAGCACCACGACCTGCGAGGCGACGACGGGCATCCGCTGCGTCTCCAGCCCGTGCGGCTGCGCAAGACCCACAAGGCCGGTCGCTACCTCGCCACCAACGGGCAGCTCCCGGAGTTCGCCGGAAGCAGCCACACGCCCTCGGTGGCTGGCGACCACTACGGGGCCATCGAGGCCCTGCGGCCCCTCCACGAGGCGGCCATGGAGCGGGCGCTGCGCGACGCCGTCGCCGTGGCAAGGCCCGCCACGGTGCTGACCGCAGACGAGGAGGACATGCTCGTCGCCGACCCGGCGGCCGGGAGCGAGGTCCTGGGCGTCGCGCCGGCAGAGGTCGGGGCCTTGCTCAGCGGCGAGCAGGACGTGTGGCTGTCGAGCTGCCGGGACTTCTTCGACTCGCCCTTCGGCACGCCGGGCGCCCCCTGTCCCACGCCCTTCTGGACCTGCTTGAGCTGTGCGAACGCGGTGATCACGACCCGCAAGCTGCCCGCGCTGCTGTCATTCCTGGCCCACGTTGTCGACTCACGTGCCCGGATGCCCACCGACCAGTGGGCGGCCACCTACGGGGAAGCCCACCGCCAGCTGACCGAGAACGTCCTCCCTCGCTTCCCGCCCGCGGTCGTGGCCGC
>DASZOE010000594.1:0-7229 GCA_035550945.1 Acidimicrobiales bacterium | reverse complement strand
CCGCCCCCGGCGCGCAGCTCGGCGAGGGTCTCCTCGGGCGAGGCCCCGACGCCGTCGAGCCAGTCGTCGAGGACGACGACGTACTCGCGGTCGTAGCGTCCGGGCTCGGCCGGGTCCTCGACGATCAGGGGCGCGTAGAGGCCCCGGTCGAGGTGGAGGCCGAAATGGGGGTGGAACCAGAAGGTGCCCGGGTCGGGCGGTGTGAACTCGTAGAGGAACGTCCCCCCAGGGGGCACCGCGTCCTGGGTCACGTCGGGGACGCCGTCCATGTCGTTGCGGAGGGCGATCCCGTGCCAGTGGATGGTGGTGGGCTCGGGGAGGTCGTTGGTGAACCGGGCCCGGACGAGGTCACCGGCGTTCACCCGCAGCTCCGGGCCGGGGACGGCGCCGGCGTACGCCCACGTCGCCGCGCTCAGGCCCCCGAGGTCGACGGTGGCCGGGCCCGCGTCGAGCTCGAGGTCGTGCACCCTCCCCGCCGGCCGTCGCCGCCGGCGCTCGGCGGCGGCCACCGCGGGGTCGTCGGCCCCGACGGGCGTGTCGGGGGTGGAGCGGCAGGAGGCCAGCACCAGCCCGGCCGACCCGGCACCGGCCAGGGCCAGAAAGCGGCGACGGGAGAGGTCCCCGGCGGCGGTCACGCTGTCACGTCAGATCGGCACGCCCCACAAGGGGAACCATCGGCTGAGGTCGGCCTCGATGGGGAGGTCGGACCCCAGGACGCCCCGCACCCGCAGCTCCAGCTCGTTGTCGCGCTTCTCCCCGCCGCCCGCCACGGGCGCGAAGGGGTAGAAGGTCCCCCGCTTGTACAGGTACACGAGGTAGAGGCGGGTGGCGCCCCCCGCGTCGCCGAAGGCGAACATCGAGCACAGCAGCTGGCTGCCGAACCCCCGGTCCTCGAGGGTGGCGTTCACGAGGTGGACGGCGCCGATGAGGTCCTCGAGCTCGGGGTCGGCGACCACGACCCACCGGTAGCCGTACTTGTCGTTCTCCTCCCGGAGCTGGGAGCCCGCCTGCTCGGCGGCCATCTCGAGCAGTGGCGCCAGCTCGGTGCCGGCCTCGGCGAAGACCTGCCCGGAGGCGGGCTTGAAGGCGACCGCGGCCCGGCCCGTCGAACGCAGGCCGGCCCCGGCCTCGAGGGTGACGGCGGCCGAGGGCAGGGCGAAGAGGGCGTCGAGGTTGGCTGACTTGGCCTTGGTGCGGCCGAGCAGGCTGTCGAGGAACCTCACGACTGCCGGCCGAGCCCGGACTCGAGCTGGGCCAGCTGGTCGAGGCGGCGCTCCAGCGGCGGGTGGGTCGAGAACAGGGAGGAGAGGCTGAACCCGG
The DNA here is from genome assembly GCA_035550945.1 of Acidimicrobiales bacterium. Lineage (GTDB taxonomy): Bacteria > Actinomycetota > Acidimicrobiia > Acidimicrobiales > AC-14 > DASZOE01. The sequence goes on along the minus strand of DASZOE010000594.1, from coordinate 5,909 downwards.
GGGCGACGGCGGGGGCGAAGAAGAAGGCGTTGAGGGGCTCGGCCGCCCGCAGGTCGCGCGTGGGGATGGCGGCCATGTCCCCCGAGATCTTGACGCGGGCTGACGCCAGCTTCGACGGGGCGCCGGTGAGGATGGCGCCGGCGCGGTCGGCCGCCAGCTCGCGGTAGCGGGAGAGGGCCCGGGTGAGGACGAAGCTCAGCGCGTAGACCAGGGCCGAGATCAGCATGACGGCCAGGACGATGGGCACGCCGCCGCGGTCGTTGTCGCTGCGCCGGCCGCCGAACCCCCCGAACCAGCCGGCGTAGAGGGCGAAGCGGGTGAGCAGGCCGGCGGCGATGCCCAGGAAGCCGGCGATGGTCATCACCGTCACGTCGCGGTGGGCCACGTGGGAGAGCTCGTGGGAGAGGACGGCCTCCAGCTCGGGCTCGTCGAGGCGGCGCATGATCCCGGTGGTGACGCAGACCACCGCGCTCGACTGGTTGCGCCCGGTGGCGAAGGCGTTGGGGATGTCGGAGTCGGCGATGGCGACGCGGGGCTTGGGGAGGTCGGCGAGGACGCAGAGGCGGTCGACGATGCCGTGCAGGACAGGAGCCTCGGCCGCGCTCACCTCGCGCCCACCTATGGAGAACAGGGCGATCCGGTCGGAGAACCAGTACTGGACGAGCAGGAAGCCGCCGGCGATCACCAGGACGATGACCAGCGACAGGCCCATGGCGGCCAGGGCGCCCACGAACAGGACGTAGACGAGGCCGAGGAGGAACATGACGAGCAGCATGCGCGCCGCCAGGCCGCCGTCTCGGGGGTACCCGCGTCGAGCCATCAGCGCATCAGTCCGGGATGAGGCCTTCGCCGGTGAGCAGGGCGCTCACCTCGGCGAGGCTGGCTTCGCGCCCGGGAAGGACGAGGTCGGAGGGGCCCAGGAAGTCGTCGGGGAGGGTGGTTCCCCGGTCGTGCACGCCCTGGTTCAGGGCGGTCAGGGCCTGGCGGAACGTGGCCTCGTCGCCCGTCGCGCACGCGGCCTCGAGGTCGTCGTCGAGGCGGTTGAGGTCCGGGAGGGCGCCGTCGGGCACGTCGAACTGGCCCTCGCCCATGATGCGGACGATCACGGTGCGTCTCCCTTGGGCGCCTCGATGGCCCCCTTGGGGGCGTTCGGGTCACGCAGGCCGGCCGGGGCGCCGGCGCCGAGCTCGGCCTTCATGCGGGCCAGCTCGCCGTCGACCCCGGACGTGGCGGTGACCCGGTCGAGCTCGGCCTGGATGGGATCGCTCGACGCGGTGGCGTCGTCGAGGGCGCCGGAGGCGAGGAGGTCGTCGATGGCCCCGGCCCGGGCCTGCATGGTGGCGATCTTGTCCTCGGCCCGCTGCATGGCCATGCCGACGTCGCCCATCTCCTCGGAGATGCCCGACACCGCCTCGCCGATCTTGGTCTGGGCCTCGGCCGCCGTGTAGGTGGCCTTGATGGTCTCCTTGCGGGTGCGGAAGGCGTCGACCTTGGCCTGGAGCCGCCGGGACGCCTCGGTGAGCTTGGCCTCCTCGGCCACGAGCTGGGTGTGCTGGGCCTCGAGGTCGGCGAGCTCGCCCCCGATGGCCTCCCGCCGGGTGAGGGCCTCCCGGGCCAGGTCCTCCCGGTTGGCGCTCAAGGCCTGACGGGCCTGGCCCTCGAGCTTGGCCGCCGACGACTTGAGCTGGGTGGCCTGGAGCTCGATGCGCTTCCGGGACGTGGCCACGTCGGCCAGGCCCCGGCGCACCTTGGTGAGCATCTCCAGCTGGCGCTGGTACGAGTAGTCGAGCGTCTCCCGGGGGTCCTCGGCCTTGTCCAGGGCCTTGTTGGCCTTGGCCTTGAAGATGTCCGCCATTCGCTTCATCATGCCCATGGGGTCGAACCTATCGCCCGGCTGGGCGGAACGTGGCCGCGGGCGGCGCCGGTTCGGCGCAGAGGGCGTCCATGGCGCACCACGAGCCGTCGTCGACACAGCCCTCGCACTCCAGCTCGAGGGTGGCGTGGGCCACACCGAAGGCGCGGGACACGGCCGCCTTGACCTGGGTGCCCACGGCCTGCGCGTCCTCGAGGCTCGGGTGGCCGAGGAGGACGACGTGGGCGGACAGGGCGTGGACGTCGCTGGAAAGGCTCCACACGTGCAGGTCGTGGACGTCGTCCACCCCCACGACGCGGCGCATGGCGGCGGCCAGCTCCTCGGTGTCCACGCCCGCCGGTGTCGACTCGAGCAGGACGTCGCCGGTCGCCCGGAAGAGGTTCCACGCCTGCCAGGCGACGAGCAGGGCGATGCCGATCGACACCGCCGGGTCGAGGCGCCAGTAGCGGCCGGTGACCAGGATGACGGCCCCCGACACCGCGACCCCCAGGCTGGCGGCGGCGTCGCCCGCCATGTGGAGGAGCGCGGAGCGCATGTTGAGGTCTCCACGGTCGCCCCGCAACAGGAGCACCGACGCGCTGTTGGCCAGGAAGGCGACGGTGGCCACGGCCAGGACCACGCCGCCCTCGACCGGCTGGGGGTGCAGCAGGCGGCGGACGCCCTCGTAGAGGATGAGGGCGGTGACGGCGAGGAGGCCGGCGGCGTTGGCCTGGGCGGCCAGCACCGTTCCCCGGTGGTAGCCGAAGGAGCGGCGCTCGGTCGGGGCCCGGCGGGCGATGCGCACCGCGACCAGCGACGTCGTCACCGCGACCACGTCGGCCAGGTTGTGGCCGGCGTCGGCGAGCAGGCCCAGGGAGCGGGCCACCAGGCCGAACACGACGGACCCGGCCACGACCACCGCGTTGAGAACCAGCACGACGAGCAGCCGGCGGTCGCGGCCCGCACCTGGCCGGGGGGAGTGGGCGGGGGAGTGGTCAGCCATCGTCGTGTCCGGTGTGCGCGACGGCGGCGGCGAGGAGGGCCCGCACGTGGCCGTCGCACAGCGAGTAGTAGGCCATGCGCCCCGCCCGCCGCACGGTGACCACCCGGTGGGCCCGGAGGAGGCGCAAGGCGTGGGACACGGCCGACTCCCCCATGCCTGCCGTCGCCGCCAGCTCGCCGACGCACAGCTCACCCGCTTCGAGAAGGGAGGTGAGGAGCCGCAGGCGGCCGGGGTCGCCGAGCAGTGCGAACACCCCGGCCAGCTCCTGGAGCTGGTCGGGACTGCGTGGGCCCCACGCAGTGGCGGGGCCGGCGACCGTCGGCCCGCGGTCGTGACGAGTGAGGGCCATACCACGGAAGCATACATCTGAACAGGTGTTCAGACATAAGGACCCTCCGGGGCGCGGGAACGGATGCGCTCCCGGCGGTCAGAGGCAGAGTGACGGCGTGGTCCGCGACGCCGACGTCACGCTCGACGTCCACGACTGGTAATAGGCGTAGACCCTCCACGTGTAGGTCGTGCCGCGGCGGAGGCCGGTCTGGGTGAGGATCGTGTTGGTGCGGGGCACGACCGTGACGGTCGCCTCGAGCGTCGACCCCCGCCAGCGCTCGACCTTGTAGCCGGTCGCGAAGAGAGACGGCGTCGCCGTCCACTGCAGGTCGGCCTTGGGCCCGAGCACGAGCAGGGAGCAGCCCGTCGTCACCGAGAGCCCAGACGGGGCCTGAAGCCTGCCCGACGTCAGGGTGTGGCTCGCCTGTGACGTCGTCCGGAACCCTGCCCACGCGTCGGCGGCGGTGCCTGCCATCGTCGCGCAGACGATCGAGAAGGCGGCGAGCAGACCCCCGAGACGCCGGCGCATGCGGACCATATCCTCTCTAGGCCAGTGCCCGTCGGGGATGCGGGAACCAGATCTCGCGCAGCCACATCGCGCACACGACGAGCGGGAGGACGAGCACGCAGATGCGCCGGGCAAGCGGTTGGCGGAGGGTGTGGATGGCGTGTCCGCCCTTCGGGAGAACGGCCCGGACCTTCCACAGAGGCCCCTCCTCCATGCGAGCCACCCAGGGGTCGGGCCCGTCGTTGGCATCGCCCTGGGTGCGGACGACGGGATGCTCGTCACCCTCCAGCACCTCCACGACGCGGTGCGTCACCACCCGCTGGTCCTCCACGGGGATCGAGTAGGTCAGCACGTCACCGACCCGCACCTGGCGGGGCTGCAGAGGCGTGATCACGACGATCGACCCCTCAGGGATGTTCGGCGCCATGCTGCCGGTCAGCACGGTGACCGTCTGGTAGAGGCCGGTGCGGGGCCCGAGGCCCAGGGCCACGAAGGCGAGCCACGCGAAGGCGACGAGAGCGAGGGTGAGGCCGCGGACGAGGCGGGCGGGGAGCTTCCAGAGTGCCGTGGGCATGGTGGTCACGTCCTGGCCCGAGAGGGGCGGCGCTGGCAGGAGCGCCGCCCCTACCCGTCACCTACTTGGACGTCGCCGCCCGCTGGGTTCCCGTGAACGTGTACTGGATGTCCGCCGACTTGGACTGGAAGGTGTTGTCGGCGGTGGAGGGAAGGTCGACGGTGACGACCAGGTCGTCGGTCTGGCCCGCCGTCACGGACGACATCGACGACAGGCTGAGGTCGGTTCCGATGATCGCCCGGCGGGCGAGGACGGTGGTGCTCGTGCCCGCGCAGGTGTAGGTGTACGGCGTCGAGGTCGACTCCACCCAGGCCACGCTGCACTTCTCGATCGTCATCTTGAGCCCGTTGGTGGCGTCGGTGCTGAGGACGGTGTCGCTGAGCGTTGTGTCCTCGGTCGTGAGCGTGATCGCCGACAGGTCCTCGTTCCCGGTGGGGTTGCTCAGCTTCACCCGCCGCTCGAGGGAGTCACCCGGCACCAGACCAGTGGCTCCGATGGTCAGGCGGTTGTCGGCGGTGCCTGCCGGTCCCAGGTTGATCGAGACGGTGCCCGACGAGACGGCCTGGGAGGCGCTCGTGGAACTGGTGAACTGGGCGAAGGTGCCGAGCCCGGCGATGCTGGCGGTGACGCCCAGCGCGGCGACGGACAGCAGGACCTTCTTGGACCTACGGTTCTTCTCGGACATTGGTGCCTCCCGGGTCGAGTCGGACTTCCGGGTTTGTATCGGCTTGTCCGCTTCAGACCTTTAGGAGGGTTCGGCCGCCCTCGGGGCCGACCCCGACCGGCGGGGGCGCTCAGTCGCCGGGCGCCAGAAGGGTCTCGAGCGACGTGGGCCCGAGGGGTTCGAGGTAGGCCCGGGCCAGGGCGGTCGCCTCCTCCCACTCCTGGGCCCGGGCGGCCACGGGGTCGGCGGTGGCCGCCGCCCAGGTCGTGTCGAACCGGCGCAGCTCGCCGACCGCGACCAGCGACCAGGGCATCCCCGCCACCTCCTCGGCGTGGCGGTCGGGCAGGGCGGTGGGCACCGCGGCGATGGCCTCGTCGAGCCAGCGGTCGAGGAAGGGCTTGGGGTTCACGGGCGCCCCGCCCCCCGGGTGGAGCTGGAAGTGCACGTGGTGCGCGCCGCCCGCGGCGTTGCCGGTGTTGCCGACGAAGCCGACGGTCTGGCCCCGGCGAACCGCCGCCCCACTGCCGATGTCGGTGGGGAAGCGGTCGAGGTGGGTCATGTAGTAGATCGTGCCGTCGGGGCCCCGGACGTAGGCCGAGAGGCCGCCGACCGACTCCGACGCGAAGCGCACGACGCCGTCGACGGGCGCCCGCACCGGTGTCCCACGAGCGGCGAAGATGTCGGTCCCCATGTGCAGGTGGGGGCAGGGGTTGCTCCGGGGGTCGAGCCAGTCGTCGGTGTAGTGGGCCGGGCCGGCCACCGGGAACTGGCCCATCCCGAGGACGAGGGTCTCCTCGGGGGAGTAGCCCAGGGCCCGGCGCTCGGCCAGAGCGGCAAGGAGGGTCCCGGTGCTACGGGGCCCCGTCCGTGGGCCGCGGCGGGCCGGCGCCGGGCTGGCCGAGGCGCAGACGACCTCCTTGGGCGGCTCTCCGGGCGGCGGCGGTGCCCCCGGTCCCGAGCCCGGGGCGCCCGGAGAGC
>DASZOE010000593.1:0-2361 GCA_035550945.1 Acidimicrobiales bacterium | reverse complement strand
GGGAAGTCGTGCTCGTAGACCCGCCAGGGCGCGAGCTCGAGGGCGCGGACGCCGACCTCCTCGAGCAGCTCGCGCTCGGCGGCCTGGGCCGCGCTCTCACCCGGATCGACCTGGCCCCCGGGGAGCTCCCAGAAGCCGGCCGCGTCCTTGCCGGCCTTGCGTTCTGCCAGCAACACGCTCCCGTCGGGCGCGCGGAGCACGCCGACCGCCACGTCGCCCAGGGGACGACCGACGAGGGGTAGACGGCGGCCAGGCAGCATCAGTCCGGCCACACGGGTAACGGGTACAGCGAAAGAGGTCGCCCCCGCGACTGCGTCGTCGCCCGGTCCGCATGGTCCACTTGCCCGGTCTCCGTCGGAGGGGCCGAGTCCCCAATGGCATCCCCCGTCGGCGCTTCTTGGGCGGTGGGTTCGCCGTCGGGGCCGAGCAGTTGGGTGCTGTCCTTCGTCTCCGCGGGGGGCACGGGGGCGATCACGAGCTCGTCCGGGACAAGGGCGTCGGGCGGCGCAGTGGGCACGTCCGGGGCCGTCCTCGTCGGCCCCTGGCTCGCGGGGGTGGCTGGGCGGCGTTTGGAGGGGGTCATGTCAAGCTGCCTCCACGGTGGCGAGTGCGTCGGCGCGGGCGGCGAACTCCTGGGCCTCCGCGTCGACGGCCGCTCCACCCGTGCCATGGACCGTGACGTTGACGTGTGTCCGGGTGAAGCTCAGATCCGGATAGAGCCCGGTCTCCTTCGAGAGGCCCGCGAGCCGGTCGAGGAAGGCTCGTGTCTCGGGGTAGGCGGCGAACTCGAAGCGGCGATACAGCGACGATGGTTTCTCGACCTCCGTCCAGCCCTCCGGCCATCGGGGTTCCGCGGTCATTTGGTTCTCCTCGTCGATGAATGCGGATCCTCAACGCCAGCCGCGCTGCCTGGCGTGGAGGATCCCCGCCCGAGCTGGGCGCCTGCGCTCAGCTCCCCGGGGTGCCCACGGGCTCCAGCGGCGCTTCTGCGGGGCTGGGAAGGATCCCCTCAACCTCGCTGTGCGGCCGGGCGATGATGTGCGCAGCAGCCAGGCCGTCGCCCACGCGCTCGCACGCGTCAGCACCGGCACGGACTGCGGCGTTGACGGCGCCCGTCTCGCCACGGACCAGCACGGTGACGTAGCCGCCGCCGACGAACTGGCGGCCGATCAGCCGCACCTCTGATGCCTTGGTCATGGCATCGGCAGCCTCGATCCCCGGGACGAGCCCCCGGGTCTCGATCATGCCCAGGGCAATGCCCGGAATGTCGTTACTTCCATTGTTGGTGGCCATCTGTTTCCTCCGTAGGTGAGTTGATCTGGGATCTTACAGGGCGGGGTTGGACCGAGTCAGTCGTGCCATCGCTCCTCGCTCCAGTGGTCGATGATCCCACCGATGGTCAGGTCGGTGGGGATACTCTTATCGCCAGTGGCGGCATAGCGGGCCGCCGAGGTGCTGATGGTGATGACGAAGTCGCCCGGCTTTGCGCCGACCGGGGCGAGCGCCACTTCCAAGTCGCCGCTGTCGTCCTCGACCACCCGCAGGTACATGTCTGCGAGCGAGGGGATTCGATGGGTGGCGACGAGGTCGCGGGCGACGCGGTGGATCTTCATCGTCGCGCCCCATTGCCCGCAGACGCCGCGGCCCGATTGTCCGCAGACGCGGCCTGCTCCTCGTTCTCCTCATCCCAGTAGTCGATGATGCCGACGATGGTCAGGTCGCTCGGGTAGTCACTGTGGCCGGCGGCGTCGCGCGCCGCCGAGCTGCCAGCCGCGATCACCCAGTCGCCGGGCTTGCAGCCGACGGGGTCAACCGCCACCTGCTTGCCTCCCGACCGGTCCTGGACGACCAGCAGCCGGTGGAGTTCGAGGCCGCCGATGCGAGCGGTGGCGACCAGGGTGCCTTCGACGCGAAAGATCTTCATCGCTGTGTCTCCTTCGATAGCGCTGCGAGTAGGAGCGAGCTCGGCGGGCCGTCGCCCTCCGCCTCGACCACCTCTAGGCGCGACCGGCCCCGCGCTCGCACGACCCCTTGGGCGACGAGGCCAGCAGGGCCGGCCGCACCCGCATACCGGGTCTCGATCGCCCCGATTAGGCGGCGAGCACGTGCTTGCGCTATGGCGCGGGCGCCCGGGATGCGCTCGTCGTAGTCGACGTGCACGAGCACCGGCACCGCAAGCCCGTGCGGCGCGTTCGTCCTCCCGAGGACCTCGATGCCGACGTCGAGGTCGACGGCACCTTCTTCGAGCGTGCCCATCTGCGCCTGGAAGGTGAGGTTGCGCAGCTGAACGTCGTCGATCGCGTCGCCGGCAACGACCAGCTTCTCGGCGTGGCCGGAATCCGTGTACCGTCCGCCGTTCCC
>DASZOE010000592.1:0-28903 GCA_035550945.1 Acidimicrobiales bacterium | reverse complement strand
GTGCCTCCCCCTACGGTGACGACGCCCGCAACCACGGTGCCGCGCGTCGACTCGTGCGCCTCGATCGCCGACCCGATGGCACGGGCCGAGTGCATCCGCCAGAACCGCCCGAGTGGCGGCTGATCCCACGAGGGTGTGGGGAGCCGTCCCGCCCGATCGGTCAGCTGTGGGCGTGCGCGGCGTGGGGCGACGCCGACGGAACCGGTGGCGAGCCGACGCCGTCGTGCTGTGCCGGATAGCGCCCCATCGGCAGGCCGGCGTCGGCGGGCGCGGCCCGACGTGACCGCCGGGCGGCCCGCTCCGACAGCCCCAGGGCGACGAAGGGCACGACGAGCACGAGGACCTGCGTTCGCTCCCTGAGCTGCGTGCCGTAGTTGCCTACGCTGAGTGACAGCAGCATGGCGACGGCGATGGCGGGGAGGATCAACACCAAGAGCTCGCGGTTGACCAGGGGGCGGCCTCTGCGCAAACCCCGCCACAGGCTCGGCAGGAGCAACCAGATCACCAGCATGTCGGGAACCAGCGCCAGCTGACGGGCCCCCGAGATCTGCCAAGGGAAGGGTCCGAACGTGAACTGCACCAGCCCGCGGGGGAGATAGGAGAGGGCGCGCGCCGGCGTGGAGACGTCGGCGTCGGGATCGAACCCGCTACCCGCGGTGGCCAGGTCCTGACGCACGGCGTTGGCCTGTTGGAGGTTCGACGAGGTGGCGGCCCTGTACCCCGAGTAGCCGAGGCCGCCCGCGGCCACGAGCATGGCGAAGACGGCGACCACGGACAGCCCCAGGCCCACTCCGGTCACCATCCCCCGAGCGCCGAACGCGATCCCGACCAGGAGGGCTCCGGCCAGGGCGAGGGCAACCCACGCGCGGAGGGTCAGCAGCAGTACGAGGGCGACGGTCACCGCCAGGAGGGGTGCGGGTGAGAAGCGCTGGCACAACCGCACCGCGCCGTTGGCGGCGACGGCGATCAACAGCAGGATTGCCGCCTCCTTCAGGAGCTGCGAGGTCCAGAGGAAGATGCCGGGAAGCAGCACGACGAGCGGCGCCACGTACCGGGTTGGCGCCCTCCCGAACAGGCGCCTCGTGGTATCGCTGACGACGGGTATCAGCGCGGCTGCGAGCGTGGCGTTGACGGCCAGTCCTGCCACGGGGTGCACCCCGAACACCCGGTAGAGGGCGCCGAGGAGGTAGTAGTAACCCTCCTTGCCGGCGGGGAGGTCGGGAGCCGGGAAGCCGCCCTCCCAATGTTGTAGGAGCGCCTGGGCGCCGGCGTGATAGGCACCCGCGTCGGGAGCAGCCAGGTAATCCCGTACGATGCCACCGAGGTTCGCGACGGCCAGACCGAACGCCAGGTGGGCGGCGAAGGCGACCATCGTCCACCGCATGATCCGGGCCCGGGCCGCGCCGTCGGCGGCCGGCACCAGAGCAATGGTGAGGGCGAACAAGGAGAGAACGCCAACGACGGCCGGTGCCAGCAGGGCGATGCCCGATGACACGTAGACGACCATGGCGCCGAGCGCCAAGGCACCGATCAGGATGGCCGCACGATCGTGGCGCCGGGCGGTGGCCAACTCGTCCACGCTGCGAGGCTAGTAGGTGGTGCCCGCCGGACCCTCCTGGCACCCGCTGGCTCGCGGGCGAGACGCCGTCATACGTGGTAGCTGGTCGTCCTCACCGAGGAGAGGTTGTCGGCGACCCACTCCGCCGTCTTGCGGAGACCCTCCTCGAGGGTCACCTCAGGCCGCCAGCCCGTCCACTCCTTCGCCCGGGCGTTGTCGCACAGCAGGCGCTCGACTTCACTGCCGCCGGGCCGGAGGCGCTCGGTATCGGTGACGACAGTTGCCGACCGGCCGCTGATCTGGACGAGCAGATCGACCAGGTCGCCGACGGAGATCTCCCGGCCCGAGCCAATGTTCACGACTTCCCCGACCGCTCTGTCCGACGCAGCGACGGCGAGGAAGCCGCGCACGGTGTCGGTGACGAAGTTGAAGTCACGAGTAGGGCTCGTCGCCCCGATCCTGACCTGTTCGGCGCCCGCGAGCAGCTGGCCGAGGATGGACGGAATGACGGCGCGCGAGGACTGGCGGGGCCCATAGGTGTTGAACGGCCGCATCACCGAGACGGGGAGCCCGAAGGAGTGGTGGAAGCTCAACGCCAACATGTCGGCGCCGATCTTGGAGGCGGAGTACGGCGACTGGGGCTGCAGCGGGTGACTCTCGTCTATCGGCACCCGACGAGCCGTACCGTAGACCTCGCTCGTCGACGTGTGGACCATCCGGTCGACGCCGGCCCGACGGGCGCCCGTGAGGACGTTGTACGTCCCGACGACGTTCGTCTGCACGTAGCTGTCCGGCGCCTCGTAGCTGTAGGGGATACCGACGAGTGCGGCCAGGTGGAAGACGACCTCCGTCCCTTCGATGGCCCGAGCGACCCGGTCGCCGTCTCGTACGTCGCCGGCCACGATCTCCACATCGGACGAGTGCTCCTGCAGCCACGTCCAGCGCCCGAACGGGTTGTAGTGGACGAGGGCGCGCACGGTCGCCCCCTCGGACAGCAGCTGTTCGACGAGGTGGCTGCCGATGAACCCCTCGGCCCCGGTGACCAGAGCTCGACGGCCTTGCCAGCTCGACATCTCCCCTACTCCTCCTCGCCCGTCGCGAAGTCGACGAGGATGCGTTCGAACTCCGCCGTGCCACCGATGTCGAACCACTTCTCCATGACGGGGAAGACCTGCACGGAGAGGCCCTCGGCGAGCACGCCGTCGATGAGATTGGGCATGTCCAGAGGAGTGTCGGGCTCCAGGAGCCGAAGGACGTCGGGTTCGAGAACGTAGATCCCGGCGCTGCACAGGTCTCGCCGCTCGGGCTTCTCTTCGATCGAGAGGAGATGATGCTGCGCCACCCGCAGCACGCCGTACGGCACATCGGAGACGTACTCCACTCCAGCGACAGTGACGGCCCCACCGTGGCGCCAGTGGAAGTCGAGCAGCCTCCTGAAATCCAGGGTCGTGACGATGTCACCGTTGGCGACCAGGATCGGGCCGGAGACGTCCCGCGGCAGCAGCGACAGCGCTCCTGCCGTCCCCATGGGACGCTCCTCGCGCAGATAGTGCAGATGGACGCCGAGGCGCTCGCCGCCACCCAGGCGCTGCTCGAACACCTCGGCCATGTAGTTGACGGCCAGGAAGACGTGGGCCACCCCGGTCGGCACCATTGCCGAGACGATGCGCTCGACGATCGACCTCGAGCCGAGCCGGAGCAGCGGCTTTGGCACCTTGTCGGTGACCGGTCGCAGGCGCACTCCCCGACCGCCGGCCATGATGAGGGCGACCGGCGCCGGGCGCTCGTGTCGGAACTCCTCGAGGAACCGCACGGTCACCAGCCGGCCGTCGACGAGGATCGGAACACAGGTCAGTCGGTGGGACAGCATGAGCTCGACCAGCTCAGCCTCGGGGGCGTGAGGACCGGCGGCGACCGGCCTGGTGGACACGATGTCCATCACCGGGGCGTCCAGCGGGCGACCGTCGAGGACGGCCCTGCGGAGGTGCGCGTCGGTGAGCGCTCCCACGACCCGCCGGTCGTCCTCCACGACGAAGAGGACGCCAGGCCCGTTGCGGCGCAGCCGGGGCAGGGCTTCGGCAGCAGTGGCGTCGGAGCTGAGCACGAACGACTCGAGGTCGACGGTCGCCGCCATGCCGCTCCGCTCGCCGGCCCCGGGCCCGTTCTCGCCCGGGGGATGGTCGTCGCAATCGGCGGCCCGACGGTCGTGGCTGGGATCTCCCGTCATCCGGGCCTCGAGACGGGATGCGCCTCGACGAGCTCTTCGAAGAGGTCAACGTACCGCCTGGCGGTGCGGTCCATGCGGAGCGGTTGAGCCGCCTCCTGACCCGCCGCCCCCATGCGCTGCCGCAGCTCGGGCGAACGGATGAGGCGGACGAGGTGCGCAGCCAGTGCCTCATGGTCACCCGGCGGGAACAGCTCGCCTGAGACGCCCGGCCGGATGAGCTCGGGCAACCCGCCGACCTCGCTGGCCACCACGGGCAACCCCGCGGCCATGGCTTCGACGGCGGCGATGCCGAACGCCTCGGTCAGAGAGGGCAGCACGAACACGTGGGACCGGGCGAGGGAGGGCCATACCTCCGTCACGGCACCGGCAAACTCGACGCTCCCGCCCATCTGCCGTGACGCGACCTCGGCTCGAAGCTCGCGCTCGAGCTCACCATCGCCTACGAGGAGCAGACGGGCGTCGGGCACCTCACGACGCAGCACATCGAAGGCATCCAGCAGCACCCGGTGGCCCTTCTCGGCGCGGAACTTGGCGACGCAGACGACCGTCGGGTGGGGCGAGGGGTCGGGGGCAACCGGAACACCCTCCCAGCCGGGCGATATGCGAACCACCTTCGATGCCGGATAGCGGTGTTCGGCCAGGAGGAAGCGCTGCACGGATGCGGAGATGGCCACGATGCGGTCGAAGCGTCGCCCCGACCAGCGATCCAGGATCTGGCGCGCCCGCGGGTGTCGACCCAGGCGCAGGGTGTCGTCGTACACCTGGGTCAGCAACCAGCGCGTCCCGGGACGACGCGGGATGGTCGCGGTCAGGACCCGGGCGTGGAACAAGAGGACGTGCACGGCGTCGGGCTGGAAGTCGTCGAGCTCGGTTCGCAGCCAGCGCCTCACCTGCGGGAGGTCGGTGATCCGGTCACATCCCCGGCCGCGGTAGGTGATCGGTCGACAGATGGATGCGAACTGATCGGAGGACGCCGTCGAGAACGGGTTGAGGACGAGCTGCTCGTGGCCTTGCGCCTGCAGCTCGGCGATGACCGCGGCGAGAATCCGTTCGGCGCCGCCCACGCCTCGGGTGCTGATCACGTGAGCGATGCGCACGGGCGAGCTACGTACCACGGAGGTCGAGGGGGCACCCGCCGCGGTGGCGGTACGTGCGCCTCATCGAGCGCAGGAGCGCGGCCAGGCCATCCACTCGACGAGTGTAGGCGGACGGCACCCGAGGGCGGACTCCGAGGCGCCGACCCTCGCCTACTCCAGGAACCGGCTCGTGTCCCCCGTGTACGGCGTGGCCCGTGGCCCCAGGTACACCTCACCCGGGGCGGTGTCGGAGAGGATGGTGGCACCGGCGCCGATCAGGCAGCCGTCGGCCACGCTGATGCCGTCACGCAGGGTGGCGCTCACGCCCACAAAGCAGTGTCGGCCGATCTGGGTGGAGCCGGCGATGACCACGCCCGGGGCGATGAAGCAGTGGTCGCTGACAGAAGAGCCGTGTCCGACGTAGTTGTTGCTCCAGAGGACGACGTCGTTGCCGATGCGGACGGAAGGCTCGATGGTCGTGCCCTCGAGGATGCAGCAGTTGTCGCCGACGACGATGTCGTCCCAGTGGACGGACTTGGAGCTCACGTAGGTGATGAGGTCGTAGCCGAGTGCCTTGGCGGCCTCGTAGTACCGGGCCCGCAGGCGGTTCAGCCTCCGGTAGCCGACCGCCACGAACATCTTGTGCTCTTGCGGCGGGAAGGAGTCTGCGACGGTGTCGAAGGGGACGAGCGGCCGGTTCGAGAACGTGGCTCCTGTGACGTGCTCTCGGGTCGCCGTGAATGCCACCACGCGGTGGTCGCTGTCCACGTCCAGGTAGAACTGAATGGCTCGGGCGAAGCTACCCGTGCCGAAGACGACCACGTCGTGGTCACTGGCGGTCATGCCGTCGTATGGCCCTCGAGCCCGTGGAGAGCGGAGAAGGGAAGGACGAAGAACCCGGGATAGGCTGCGAGGAGGGCTCCGGCAGTCGACGACCGGAGCTCGGGGCGGTTCAGCTTCGTCCAGTACTGGTAGACCCGTCCTTGGCCACCCCACTTGCTCTTGAAGCGCATGAGGCTCTCGTGGGTGGGCCAGCTGCCACCCCAGTTCCACCGGCGGAAGCCGTTCGTCACCGCGTCCGTCATGGCCCGGTGCAAGAGGGCGGCCATGGGCTGGGCGGGGCGGAAGCTCGGGCGAAGGGCGGGAACGTAGTACTCGGCCGTCGACCCGTAGTAGAAGAGCAGGACGGCGGCTGCCGGCTCATCACCGATCCGAGCGACGTAGAGGTTGTAGTCGGTGCCCGGGCGAAAATGGGCCGGCACGGCGTCGAAGAACGCTCGGGTCTTGGCCTGGCCTCCGGCGACCTCCATGCTCTCCCGGTGCAGGGTCTCGAGGTCGGCGAGGTTCTCGTTCTCGACGTTGACCTCGACGGCATGCTGCGCCGCCTTCTTCACGTTGCGACGGGCGGAGCTGTCGATCGCCAGCCACACCTGGTCGTCCGCGGTCATGGCGCCTCCCGGGAAGACGGTCACGTGCCCGATGCGCTCGTCCACGAGGTCGTGAGGCGGGGGGAAGGGGTCCGCGTCCAGCGGGTTGGCGACCACCGTCGCCGCTGCCATCTCGTCTTCGTTCACCTCGGCTCGGTACCACTGGACGAGGGCGTGACCAGCGGTGGCCGACGTCGTCAACGCGCCGCCGTTGCTGCCGTAGTAGGGCAGGGAGTTGAGCACTCGTCCGTAGCGACCTTCGGTAACCATTGTCGGGAACACTCCGGCGACGTGACCTCCGTGGACCGCGACGGCGTAGCGAGGCGTGCAGCCGAGGAGGTCGACGAGGAAGTCGCGGAAGCGGAGGGAGTAGTACAGCAGCGTGTTGGGGTGGTCGGCGACGAAGCGCTCGTAGCCGTCCTCCCAGTCCGGTGTCAGCTCGAGCACCTCCATGCGGCGCCCACGGTAGCGGTCCCGTCGCCGGGCTCGGGACCCGTGCCGGGGCGGGCGAGCGAGCGGGGGAAGGGTGTGCTGTTGCGACCGCCTGACGCCCGGGCCCGGCCCCAGGGTCACATACCGCCGCCCATGTTCCCCATCTGCCCGCCGTTCACGTCGACGCCCGAGATGTAGGGAAGCACCTCCGGGAAGGCGACGACGACCAGCCCGAGGGCGACGAAGAACACGCCGACGGCCTGGGAGAACCCCTCGCCGTGCGCCCAGTGCTTGTCGATGAAGAAGATGGCGGCGACGACCGCCATCCAGGACAGGTTCATGACCCCGACGACCAGCAGGACCACCATGAGTGACCAGCAGCAGCCCAGGCAGTGCCAGCCGTGGGCCAGCCCGGTCCTGAACGAGGTGGTGAAGCTCCCGAGCGGGTCCATGCCGCTGACGGCAGCCATCGGCGTGCGGCACATCCGCAGGCAGTGCACCTTCCAAGGCGCGAACTGGAAGGCTCCGACGCCGACCAGCACCGCCCCGCCCAGCGTCGCCAGCCACCGGGAGCCGCCCGAGGTGGCCGGGATCTCGACGATGAGCCGGTAGGGGACGAGGGCGACGAGGGCCGTCGTCGCCCACACGAGCAGGAACCCGACGACGAACGCCGCCGTCGGGACGGACCCGATGCCCCGATCTCGCACCGCCGTCCGGTGCGCCAGCGCCACCGGCACCAGCGTCGGGGCCATCATGGCGACCATCATCCCCGCCCACATGGTCAGGAACGACAGGGCCCCCATGGTCATGCTCATGCCACCACCGACCTCCCCGAGCCCCATCACCATCGGCGACATGCGATCCGCCTCCCGGACGGTGTACGCCCAGCCCGCGGCGCCCAACAGGAACAGCGCCGCCGCCACCCCGACGGTGATGCGGGGGGGAAGGAGCCGGTACGCCTCCCGGGGCGTGTCAGGACGTTCGCTTCGCTGCTGTCGCAGTCCGGTGTCTGCCATGGCGCCTCCCTGTGGGGCGTCGGTACCAACTGTCCGAGAGTATTCCGTCTCCGCACCATCCTCTCCGGGGACAATCGTCGACGACGACAAGACGTCGGCGCCTTCGTCGCGGCGGGATGGTGAGAGGAGAAGTCATGGCCAGTGTCCTCGTGCCCGAACGCAACCGTGCGTGCATCGATACGTGCATCGAATGCGTGCAGACCTGTAACGCTTGCGCCTACGACTGCTGCCTGCCTGGCGGCAACATCGAGTGCGGCAAGCTGTGCCTGGACTGCGCCGCCTTCTGTCAGTTGTGCGTCGTCCTACTCTCGCGCGGCTCGCCCCTCGCCGCCGAGGTCTGCCGGATCTGCGCCGACGTGTGCGAGGCGTGTGCCGACTCGTGCGAGCGCTGTGGGATGGGAGTACTGCCCGACGTGCGCCGAAGTCTGCCGGCGCTGCGCCGCGCAGTGCCGGGAGATCGCGGCCATGGCCGTCTGAGCCCCGTCGCTGGCCCTCGCACGGCCGGTGAGCGCTGCAGCGGGCCACCAGCGCCGGACCCGCCACGACCGGCCGCTCGTGAGGACGTCGGTTCTCGGACGTGTGAGACTTGACCGACCCTCGTGGCAGCAAAGGCACGGTCGCGGGCGGCACACGGAGGAGGCGGGTCGGTGTTCGAACGTTGGCCCCCCGGCGATCGCCAGGCTGCGCAGCGCTTGAAGGAGTGCATCAAGAAGGCGCGTGACTACCCGCCCCTGAATCGGGCGATGACCTCCGCGCTTCGTTCCGGAGTGCGCCGTGCCGGCCGCGTGCCGGCGCCCCTCGTGCGGTTCCTTCCCCGGGTCGGGACCGTCGAGGCGCCGCTCCCGAGCGGGGACACGCTCCGCCTCTGGTCTCGAGGCGACGACGACATCGCCACCGCCGTCTTCTGGCGGGGTTGGTCCGGTCACGAACCCGAGACGTCGCCGTACTTCTACGAGCTGGCGACGCGCGCCTCGGTGACGCTCGACGTGGGCGCCCACGTCGGCTACTTCTCGCTGCTGGCCGCCCTGGCCAACCGGAGCGGAACGGTTCACGCCTTCGAGCCGCTACCCGCCGCCCGCGCCCGCTTGGAGCGGAACCTGTCGCTGAACCGTCTTGGCAACGTCTTCGTCCACGCCGTCGCCCTTGCCGACCGGTCGGGGAGCGCCGAGTTCTTCTATGTCCCCGACTCGATCCCGAGCAGCTCGAGCCTGTCGCGGCCTTTCATGGAGTCGATCGTGGCCAAGGACCGGCTTGCCGTAGCCGAGGTCTCGGTCACCACCGGGGACCAGTTCGTTGCCGCCCACGACATCGAGAAGGTGGACTTGGTGAAGATCGACACCGAAGCCACCGAGGACGCCGTGCTCGAGGGAATGGTGGACACACTGGAGAGGGATGGCCCGTCGGTGATATGCGAGATCCTCCCCGACGCACCAGCGAAGGCCATCGAAGACCTGCTGCGGTCGCTCGGCTACCGCTTCGCCCTGATCACCGGTTCCGGTCCCCGACCGTGCGAGCACGTCACTCCTCATCCGACGTGGCGGAACTTCCTGTTCCGGCGGTCCGACAACCGGTGAGCTCGGTGAGGGTCAGGACCGCTCGCCCGGTCCCGCTCCGGACCGAGGCCGAGCCGGTGGCTCCGGTCAGCCAGCCACCTTCACGGTGATGGTCCATTCGAAGAGCGGATAGTCGTGCAACAACGTCACCCACGGAGCGACGTTGCGCTTGCACCAGTCGAACCAATGCAGTGGATCGCCGTAGAAGAGGTGCTGTTCCTGGTAATCCGAGTAGGTGGAGAGCAGGTTGAACGCGAACCCCACTCGTGACTGCTCGGCCAGGTTGCGGATCACGTCTTCGACGTAGGACGTCCAGGACCGGTCGTCGCAATCCAGCTTGACGTTGAATATCCCCGACGCGAACGAATAGTCGGCCCGTTGAGTGACCCGGCTGGAGGCGATGAACTCGGACCCGGCGGTGCTCGCCCGCTTCCTGGCGACCGTGAGCATCTCCTCGCTGATGTCGTAGCCGAAGAAGGTGCCAATCGGGACCTGTCGCTCTTCGAGGAAGCTCAGGAGGGCCCCGTAACCACAACCGAGGTCGTTGACGTCGATCCGGTCGCCACACCGGGGATCGACGACGGAGAGGAGCTTCTCGAAACGCAGGCGCTGCGACTCCTCGGTGCGCCAGCCGACAGCCATGGCCGACTGTCCGTGCTGCTCGAGGGCCTTGCCGTAGAGGCGCGCCACCGGTGCCAAGTCCGGCTCGACCCGATTGTGCATGGTGGCGAACCTCGATTCGATCATCGATGCCGGTCGAGCGGGCGCCGGACGAGTTGCGCCGAGCCAGGTTAGTCGCCAGGGTGGGTGACGTGACCCAGCGCCGGCGACATGCAACCTCCGGCCCCTCGAGATTGCTCGTGCTCGACGGGGCGTACTCGCTGGACACGATCCGATCGCGCGGGCTCGAGCAGGTGGTCACGAGCCGAGACCTCGATGGGTTCTTCGACCATGTCTGGACGGTGCATCCCGCAGTCGGCGCCAGCCCGGAGCACGCCACCACCCCATCCATTGGCAGGCCTTCGTCGAGCCCGGTGGCCCCTCACCACACCATGGTCGAGGGCAAGGTCGGCCGCTTCCGGCGTCTACAGCGGTTTCCGAAGGTCAACTTCGCCGTTGGGCAGGCACTGACGATTTGGTACCTGTGGCGGTTGGTGCGCTCGGAGCATGTATCGCTGATCGGATCGACCGAGCCGCTCTACTTGGGGATGATCGGGTTGCTCCTCGCTCGGGTCAGCCGCCTTCCCCTCGTCGTGACGATCATCGCCAACCACGACGCCATGTACGAGACCCTCCGAGAGGCGACGTACCCACGGCTGTTCCGGTACCGATCCGTCGAGAGGTGGATCGAGCGGCGGGTGCTGTCTTCGGCCGACATGGTGGTCGTGGGCAGCGAGGACAACCGCCGGTATGCACTGGACAACGGCGCTCGTCCCGACCGCGTCCGCCAATTCCGGTTCGGCGAGCTCATCCATCCCTCGCACTTCCAGGGGCCCGAGGAGCGGCCGTCGGTGCGCGAGGAGCTGGGCATCGGGGAACGGCCCTTCCTCCTCACCGTCTCCCGGCTCGCCCGCGTCAAGCACCCGGAGGACGTCATCGAGGTGTTCGCAGAGGCGAGGAAGGAGGTGCCTTCGCTCGTCGCCGTGATGGTCGGCGATGGCCCGATGCGCTCGGAGCTGGAGCGGCGCGCTCGTGAGCTCAGCGTCGACGACGGGCTGGTCCTCGTCGGCACCCGAGACCAGGCGTGGATAGCCCGCGCCCTCGCCTCCGCGTCCGTCATCGTGTCCCCGGTGACCGGCCGCGCTCTGGTTGAAGCCTCCCTCAGCGGCCGCCCCATCGTCGCCTACGACTTCGAGTGGCAGTCGGAGTTCATCTCCTCGGGCCACGACGGGATCGTCGTCCCCTACAGGGACACCCGAGAGATGGCAGCCGCCGTCTGCCGCCTGTTGCGCGAGCCCGGCCTCGCCGCCGCCCTCGGCGCCCGGGCTCGGAACAAGACGCTGGAGACCTGGAGTCCCGAGGCCAACAAGGCCCAGAAGGTCCGTGAGTTCTCACGTCTCCTGCAGCTGACTGAAGCACCACCATCCGCGCAGGCGCCGTCGGTTCGAGCCGACTGACCGGGTCTGCGCCCCCGGGGCGCCCAGTCGGTTGGGCTACGCTGTTCCACCGACGACCTGCGAAGCCGCATGGAATCCTCTCCCCCAGGCGCCCCCTCCACCTCTCCGCCGAACCCGCGGCTTCCAGGCCGCGACGCAGGGCGTCGTCAGAGCTTCGGCCGCCGGATCTGGCGCTCGCTGCTCAGCCCCGCACCGTTCATCGTCACGCTCGTCCTCCTATTGCTTCTCCCTGTCGCCTACTGGCTGGGACGGGACGGGGAGAGCACGAGCGCTCCGTCGCCGTCCCGATCGCCGTCCCAGGCGCCTGCATCCGATCCGTCGGAGGCGCCTTCCTCCTGGGCGAACGTCCAGACCTTCGGGGCCACCCCCGACGACGACGTCGACGACACGGCCGCCATCCAGAAGGCGATCGACTCGAAGCGGTTTCCCGCCGAGGACTACAAGGTCAAGGGCGGCACCGTCTTCTTCCCCAAGGGCCACTACAAGGTCGAGAAGCCGCTCGTCGCCGACCGCAGCGTGAGTCTGACGCTGCTCGGTGAGGGGGGCCAGGTGGCGGGCTTCGAGAACCCGCCTGCGAGCCTGCTGACCTATACGGGCGCCGGTTCGGAGCCGTTCTTCTCCGCTCGTTCGACGGCGGGATTCACGGTGCGGAACATGGGTGTCCGCTACAACAACAAGGGCTTCACCGGCGATCTCTTCGACTTCTCTCACACGGAGCCCTTCGACACGTCGCCGGACACCTCCTACGTCATGATCGACAACTCCCTGATCGCGGGGGAGTACCCCGTCAACTCGGCCCGTTCACTGCTCTCCTTCTTCGATGCCATCACCAGCACGGTCAGGGATTCGCACCTGGCCTGGGCCCAGCGGGGGATCGACGGGAAGCGAGCCCCCGGATACGGCTTCTCCAACGGCATTCGGATCGACTCGAACGCCTTCGACAACCTGAGGGTCGGGGCGATCACCAACCCCGGTCAGAGTTGGGTCATCACGTCCAACGTGTTCGAGGCGATCAACATCCTCGAGGGCGCCAGCCTGAGCCGTGCCGTCTACGACGAGCTGCCGGAGCGATCTCCGGGTGACGCCTCTACGATCAGCGGTCTCAAGTTCTCGGGCAACTGGCTGGGCGACGCCACGCTCAGCGTGCACGACGTGTGGATCACCAGCGAGAAATCCCGGTTCATCGGCGCGGAGATCACGGGGAACTTCTTCGGCGGCGGCAACGTGGGCATCCGCCTCAACACCTACGTCGAGGGAATTTCGATCTCGGGCAACTACTTCGAGGCAGCGGTGGCGGCCATCGACTTGGGCCCGGTGCCGGGGAACGGCATCAACATCGCCGGCAACAGCATCCACGCGCCGACGCCCATCGCCAACGCCGACAACGGCAGCCAGAACCTCAACATCACCGGCAACCGGCGGTAACCACTAGCCCGGGCGGTGATGGCCCCCGGGCTCACCGAGCCCCAGCACGTCGGTGTAGACGCGGCGCAGGCGGTCACAGACCACTCGCTCGGAGAACTCGGCCGTCACCCACTGGGCGCAGGCCACGGCGAGCGTGGAGATCCTCTCGGGATCGCCCAGGAGGGCGTCGACCAGTGCGGTCAGCGCCTCGACATCGCCCCGCCGGACCAGAAGCCCGAGCTCGGGGGGGATGACCTCCCGCACGCCCCGCACGTTGTACCCCACCACAGGCCGCCCCGACGCGGCTGCCTCCATGGCCGCTCGGGGGATGCCCTCCCGGTAGGAGGGGAGCAGGACGAGGGTGGCCCGCCCGAGCTGCGGGCGGACGTCGTGCACCTGCCCGACGAACTCCACTGTCCCGGCGGAGGAGAGCTCGGCGATCAACTCGTCGGTCACCGCGTCCCGCTGGTCCGTCTCGACGGGGCCGACGTGGACGAACCGCGCCTTCGAGCGGAGGGCGCGGGCCACGTGGAAGAAGTCCAGGCAACCCTTCTCGCTCACGAGCCGGCTGATCATGAGGACGACCGGCGTGCCGCCGACCGGGAGTGGCTGGCGCTGGCTGGAGAAGTGCTCGACGTCGATGCCGTTCCCGACGTGCACGACCTTGGCGCCCGAGCAGATGCGGGCCCGTGGCACCACCTCCGCGTCCTCGCGGCTCTGGAGCAATACCCGCCCGGCCCAGGCCGTGCACCACCGCTCGAAGAGCCACCCCGCGAAGTTCCCGCGGGACGAGTTGTCCCTGAAGAAGAGCGAGCCATGCATGGTGTAGAGGGTCGGCAGGCCGGCCAACCGGGCCGCCGGCAGCCCGAGCAGTGATGCCTTGGGGGTATGCGTCTGCACGAACGCGAACCGATGGCGTCGAAAGAACCGGTAGAGCTGCCAGAAGGCGCGGAAATCGGAGAGGGCGGGCTCCCGGCGCATGGGCACGTGATAGGTGCGGAGGTGCGCAGGAGGATCCGAGAAGGGGTCGCCGGAGACCACCGACCACTCGATCTCGGACAGCGCCTCCAGCTGTCCTCGCAGCAGGATGCGCGCCGACTCGGACCACGTGACGACGCGACAACCGTGCACGCCGGAGAGCGCGGCGACCTCCGTGCCGCCGGCCGACCTCGGTCGCCGGGCTCCTCGTGGGCCGAACATGGGCCCTAGGATGCCCGACGATGGCTCGAACGCCGAAAGTGGGCGGCGCCGAAGCGCCCGTCTCCCGCTGCTGAGCCATGTGCGGGATCGCCGGCTACCTCGACCTTCGCCGTCGCGACTCGCGGGAGACGATGGAGCGGACCGCTTTCGAGCTCGCCCAGGCGGTCTGCCACCGGGGCCCTGACGACCACGGGGTCTGGGTCGACGAGGCTGCGGGCGTCGCCCTCGGGCACCGCCGGCTGTCGATCCTCGACCTGTCGGCCGGCGGCCACCAGCCGATGGTGTCCTCGGGTGGCCGGTGGGTCCTCTCCTACAACGGCGAGATCTACAACTTCGGGGAGCTCCGACAGCGGCTGCTGACCGAGGGCCACCGCTTCTCGGGCCGCTCCGACACGGAGGTGTTGCTGGCGGCATGCGAGCGCTGGGGGCTGGCCCGGGCCCTGGACCGCATCAACGGCATGTTCGCCTTCGCCCTGTGGGACAGGGAGCGGCGTGAGCTCCACCTCTGCCGCGACCGGCTGGGGGAGAAGCCCCTGTACTACGGGTGGATGGGAGACGTCTTGCTGTTCGGCTCCGAGCTGAAGACGCTGCAGGCCCATCCCGACTTCGAGGCAGAGGTCGACCGGGACGTCCTCGCCCTGTACCTGCGCCACAACTGCGTGCCCGCTCCCCACTCGATCTACCGCGGAGTAGGCAAGCTTCCGCCGGGAACCGTCCTCACCGTCGCGGCGGCGGGGGCGGCGGGGAGGAGCGCCGTTCCCGAGCCCTACTGGTCGGCCCGCGCCGTCGCCGAGTCCGGTCTGGCCGACCCCCTGGACGCATCCCCCTCCGAGGTGGTCGACGAGCTCGACCGGCTCCTGCGCGATGCCGTCGCCCTGCGCATGCAGGCGGACGTACCCCTCGGCGCATTCCTGTCGGGCGGGGTCGACTCCTCCACCGTCGTCGCCCTGATGCAGGCGCAGTCGGAACGGCGGGTGAAGACCTTCACCATCGGGTTCGAGGACGTCGGCTACGACGAGGCCGGCGACGCCGCACGTGTCGCCCACCACCTGGGCACCGACCATGTCGAGCTGTCCCTCAGCCCGGCCCACGCCATGGAGGTGATCCCCCGGCTCTCGGCGCTCTACGACGAGCCCTTCGGTGACTCGTCGCAGATCCCCACCTTCCTCGTCAGCGAGCTGGCTCGCCGGGAGGTCACCGTCAGCCTGTCCGGTGACGGCGGAGACGAGCTGTTCGCCGGCTACAACCGCTATGCGTGGTGCCGTCCCATCTGGGACAGGGTCCGCCGAGTGCCTTCGCCGGTGCGGCGGGCGGTGGGCGGCGCCCTCACCCGGCTGTCACCCCGCACCTGGGACGAGGTGTTCGCCAAGGCAGGTCGCGTCCTCCCGCCTCGGCTGCGGGTGCGCATGCCGGGCGCCAAGGTGCACAAGATCGCCTCGCTGCTCGCCGGTGACGGGATCGAGGACATGTACGTCGACCTGGTGTCGTACTGCAAGCGACCCGACGCCGTGGTTCGGGGGGCCCGGGAGGCCCCGTCGCTGCTCACCGACAGGGGAGGATGGGCGAGCGTCGGCGACCCGGTCGAGCAGATGATGTTCCTGGACCTGGTGACGTATCTCACCGACGACATCCTCGTGAAGCTCGACCGGGCCTCGATGGGCGTCAGCCTCGAGGCGCGGGTCCCGATGCTCGATCCTCGGATCGTCGAGTTCGCCTGGCGCGTCCCGTTGGCGCTCAAGCTGCGGAACGGGCAGGGCAAGTGGCCGCTGCGGCAGGTGCTCTACCGGTACGTCCCTCCGGAGCTGGTGGAGCGTCCGAAGATGGGCTTCGGCCTACCCATCGGCCACTGGCTGCGGGGACCGCTGCGGGGATGGGTCGAGGAGCTGCTCGACGAGCGGCGGCTCCTGGACGACGGCTTCTTCGAGCCCGCCGCGGTCCGCGGCACCTGGGCCGAGCACCTGGCGGGCGATCGCGACAACCAGGACCAACTGTGGGGCCTGCTCATGTTCCAGGCCTGGCTCGACGACTCGACTCGCCGCACGAAGACGGGGTCGTCGCGGGCCGGCCGGTAAGCCGTCGTCACCTGCGTACGGCCAGGACCAACCTGCGCACGGTGGCGAAGACCGCGGCCACGTCACCGCGGCGGGGCACCATGGCGCTCCAGTCCCACCCCCACTGCCGGTAATACAGGCCGCACACGAGGAGCCCCACGACCGACCCCACCAGGGACGCCAGACCGGCACCCACCGCTCCCCACAGGGGAATGAGCACGAGGTCGAGGGCGACCATGCTGACGAAGCTGGCGACGAAGGAGACGAGCAGGGGCCGAGGCTTCCCTCGGGCGGCTGCGGCCCGGCAGAGGATCCATTGCCCGCTCCAGAGAACACCGCCCGGCACGAGGAGGAGCGTCGGTGCGATGGCCCCGCGATAGTCCTGCCCGAAGATGACGGGAATCGCCGTCGGCACTGCGAGTGCCACCGCGCCGCCGCACAGGAGGGCGGCGACGACGCCGACACGGAAGAGGTCGGCGGTCAGGCGGCGGGCCTCGTCGTCGTCGAGAGCGGCCAGCCGAGGAAAGGAGGCGTAGGCGAGGGCAGTGGGCACGGACGCCACGATCGTGCCGATGGTGAGGGCGACGCTGTAGCCCCCGGCCGTGGACGCATCGGCGAGGCGGTAGACCAGCACCAGGTCGAGGCGCGCGGTCATGAGCACGAGCAGGTTCGACACCTGCAGGGATGCGCCGAAGGGAAAGGCCGACCGCAGGTACGCCGGCACCCAGCGCGGGCGCAGCGACAGCCCGGTCCGGCGCAGGAGCGTGATCGTCGCCACCAGCACGACGGCCGAGCCGACGACGCTGCCCAGGAGGGCGCCGGCGATGCCCAGCCCCGTGCCCGCCACCAGCACCCAGAGCGCTCCCGTGCTGATCGCCGCCGCCGCGATCGCCAGCCCGGCCACGGCGACGACACGCTCCTGGGAGAGGAGGAAGGCGGCCATGGTGTTGTACTGCACGTTCAGGCCGGTCCCGACCGCTCCGAGGAGGATCGCGACGCGGTCGTTCGTCGTATCCGCGCCCAGCGTCAGGTAGGCGGCGGCGACGAAGACGAGCGCGCCCAGGACGCTGAGTCCGAGCGTCGCCCCCATCGTCGCGGCCACGGCCGTCCGCACCGTCACCTTCCCTCGGCCGGCGAGGACGATGACGGCTTCGCCCAGCCCGGCGCTGAAGCACACCACGAAGACCCCGCCGAGCAGCAACAAGCTGGAGTAGTAGCCCTTGCCCGAGGGGCCGAGCAGCCGAGCCGTGACCGTGGCGCTGACCAGGGCCATGCCCAGGGCGGTCATGTCGGCCACGAGCCTTGCCGCCGAGTTCCCCGAAAGCGACGGCAGGCGGCCACGCTCGCGGGGTGCCGTCTCCACCGAGTCGGGCAGCAGCGGAGTGCCGACTGTGTCGGCCAGGATGGGCTCGGAGGTGAACACCGGGTCGCCGGGGCCCTCAGCGCTCACGTCCGCCAGCATAACGGTCGACTTTCGTCCGCCGGCCGAGTGTGCCCCCGGTGCCGTGGTGGTCGGTAGTGTCCCGCGATGCCGAGCGACAGCCGCGGACGCCGCCGGGTTCCACTTGTGGACCTCGGCGCCCAGCGAAGGCGGCTGGACGGGGGGATCGACCGGGCGATCCGCCGGGTCCTCGAGCACGGCCGGTTCGTTCTCGGCCCCGAGGTCGGGGAGCTCGAGGAGCGCCTGGGCCAGCTCTCGGGCGCCGGCCACGTCGTGACCTGCGCCAGCGGCAGCGATGCCATCCTCCTCGTCCTCTTGGCGTGGGGTGCGGGCCCCGGCGACGCCGTCTTCGTCCCGACCTTCACGTTTGCGGCGACGGCCGAGATGGTGGCATTGGTGGGCGCCACGCCGTTCTTCGTCGACGTCTCCGCCGAGGACTTCAACATGGCGGCCGCCAGCCTGTCGGAGGCTGTCGAAGTCGCAGCCGACAGCGGCCTCAGGCCTCGGGGCGTGGTCCCGGTGGACCTCTTCGGCCAGCCCGCGGCCTACGAGGCGATCGAGCCCCTGGCCGCCGAGAACGGCCTCTGGGTTCTCGGCGACGCCGCCCAGTCCTTCGGCGCCCGGTTCGGTGAGCGCCGGGTAGGGACCTTCGGTCAAGCCACCGCCACCAGCTTCTTCCCCTCGAAGCCCCTGGGTTGCTACGGCGACGGGGGCGCCGTGTTCACCGACGATCCCGAACTCGCCGAGGTCCTCCGGTCGCTGCGGGAGCACGGCCGGGGCCCGACCCGCCACGACTACGTGCGGGTCGGCATCAACGGGCGCCTCGACACCATCCAGGCCGCCGTGCTCCTCGAGAAGCTATCGGTGTTCGGTGAAGAGGTCGAGGCCCGCCAGCGGGTGGCCGAGCGCTATGCGTCCGGACTCTCGGCTCTGGTGGGCGTCCCCCGGACCAGGGCGGGGGCGACCAGCGTCTGGGCGCAGTACACCGTGCAGGCGGAACAGCGGGACCGAGTACGCGCCGTCTTGGAGGCCGAGGGTGTGAGCAGCGCCGTCTATTACCCGGTCCCGCTCCACTTGCAGCCTGCCTACAGCCACGCCCCGCGGGCCCCCGGGGGCCTCGCCGTCAGCGAGTCGCTGGCCGCCCGGGTGCTGAGCCTCCCGATCCACCCGTACCTGTCCGAAGGAGACCAGGACCGTGTCCTGAGCGCCGTGGCGCTCGCCGTCCGGTGACAGAAGCCCGGGGCCTTGGGAGGGGAGTCGGTGAACGACTTACATGTCGCCGTCGTCGGGGAGTCGCTCGAGGAAGAACAGCTGGATCGGTGAGAGCTCTCCGTGAGGAGGCAGGAACTGGAAGAACTTCACGAACTCGGTGTTGTAGATGATCTCGCGCTTCGTGACCGCCGGGTAGAGCACCCTGCTCACGAAGTAGTGGCTGCTGAGGAAGTTGCGGGGAGGGAGCTCGGAGGAGCCCTCGCCGGTCACCTCCCGCACCTTGCCCCCCAGGGCCGACAGGAACTGGACCTTGTCGAACCACAGGTTGTGGTACGGGGGCTCGTTCTCCGCCAGCCCCAGCTCGACCCGGGCCTTGTTGAGGTTGGCCAGCCCGTCGGTGAACGCCTCGATGAGCACGGCGAAGCCGCCGGGCCGCAGGACCCGGCACACCTCGCTGATCGCCTGCGCCTGATCGGCGGCGTCGAGGAGGTTGATCAGGCACCTCTCGGCCACCAAGAGGTCGAAGCCGGCGGAGGGGAACGACAGCGCCCGCACGTCCTCGCGCCTGACCTCGCAGCGGGGGAGCTGGCGCCCGGCGGCGAGGTCGACCATGTCGGGCGAGTAGTCGGCGCCCGTCAGCCGGAGCGAGCGGAAGCGCTCGGAGAGCAGGCTCAGGAGGTAGCCGTTCCCGCACCCGATCTCCAGCAGACTCGCCTCTGGGCCAACGCGGGGCACGGCGTAGCCCAGGCAGGCGAGGATGGCCCTGATCTCGAGGTCGCGCGTGGTTGCGTCGGCCATGGTGGAACTCGGCTCGAGCCGGTGGGCCTCCGCCTGCTCGCGGTAGTGCTCCAGGATGAGCTCGTCGTGACCTGCGTCACTCATACGACGTCTTCGGCCAGCTCCGCACCAAGGCGCCGGTCCTCGGGGCGAGCGTGCAGCCCCCAGAACTCCTCGGTCGTGGCCCACCCCGGTCGGGTGATCCCCTCCCGCTTCAGGGCCTTCCAGACGGTCAGCACGAGGATCTTGAGGTCGAGGCCCAACGACTGGTTCTCCACGTACCAGAGGTCGAGGGCGAACTTCTCGTCCCAGCTCAGCGCGTTCCGACCGTTCACCTGGGTCCAACCGGTGATGCCGGGCGGGATGTCGTGGCGGCGCATCTGCTCGGGCGAGTAGCGCCCGAGGTAGCGCATCAGGAGCGGCCGGGGCCCGACCAGGCTCATCTCCCCCCTGACGACGTTGTAGAGCTCGGGCAGCTCGTCGAGGCTCGTGTGACGGAGGAAGCGGCCGACCCGCGTCACGCGCTCCTCGTCGGGGAGCAGGTTTCCATCGGCGTCGCGTTCCTCGGTCATGGTCCGGAACTTGTAGATGACGAACGGCCGTCCGTGCAGCCCCGGCCGCCACTGGCGCAGCAGCACGGGCCGTCCCAGAGCGCAGAGCACCAAGACGCCGATCGCGACGAGCACGGGTGTGAGCAGCAGCAGCGACACCACGGAGACGATCACGTCGAGTGCCCGTTTGCACACGGGGCGAAGCTTCTGCCTCAGGTCACGGCGAGGGAGCGGCGTCGCTGTCCGGCGTCTGCCCCCCACCGTGGCCGTAGAGTCCCACAGCCGTTGTGCCATCGCCACCCATCTCGGCCGCCGAAGCCGCCTCGAGTTCGTCCCGCAACCCGTGGTCCCTCGAGGGACCGGGAAACTCTAGCTTGCTCGGAGCTGTCCCTCCAACGGCGTCCCGAGGCGCCTTCAGCCCCGGCCCGGGCGGACGGAGAGCACACCGTCGACGACGCGATCGAGGTCTCGGGTGGTGAGGCTCGAGCCACTCGGCAGGCACAGGCCCCGGGAGAAGCACCGAGTGGCGACGTCGCCGCCGCGATACTCCGATCCGGCGAAGGCTCGCTGGGTGTGCAGCGGTTTCCATGGCGGGCGGGACTCGATGTCCATCTCCTCGAGACGGGAGCGGACCTCGTCGCTGGTGGCGCCGAAGGCGGCGGGGTCGACCGTGATGCAGGTCAGCCAGCAGATGGGCTCGCCGTAGGGAGCGTTCGGCATGAAGTCGATGCCCGGGACGTCGCCCAGCGCTCGCCGGTAGTAGTCGTTGTTGAACCGCCGCCGCCGCACCCGGTCGTCGAGGTTGCGGAGCTGGCCCCGTCCGACGGCCGCCAGGAGGTTGCTGAGCCGGTAGTTGAACCCGATCTCGGAGTGCTCGTGAGCCGGGCCCGGGTCGCGGGCCTGGGTGCTGAGAAAACGGGCTCGCTCGGCCAGGATCGCGCTGTGGGTGACGATCATCCCACCGCCGCTGGTGGTGATCACCTTGTTGCCGTTGAACGAGAACACACCGAGGAGCCCGAACGAGCCCGCGGCCCGGCCCTTGTAGGTGGCCCCCAGCGCCTCGGCCGCGTCTTCGACGACCGGCACGTCGAAACGGGCGCACACCTCGAGGAGGGGGTCGTAGTCGGCGCACTGGCCGTAGAGGTCGACGGCCACGACGGCCTTGGGCAACCTGCCCCGCCGCGCCCGCTCCTCGAGCTCCTCGGTGAGGAGACCCACGTCGATCGTCCACGTCTCGGGGTCGCTGTCGATGAACGCCGGACGAGCGCCCAGGTAGGTCACCGCATTGGCGGTGGCCACGAACGTGAAGGTCGCCACGAGGACGTCGGCGCCCGCACCGACGCCGAGCATGTGCAGGCTCAGGTGGAGGGCGGCCGTCCCGCTCGACACCGCGGCCGCGTGGGGCATCCCGACCGCATCGGCGAACTCCCGCTCGAACCTGTCGACGTGGGGGCCGAGAGGGGCGATCCAGTTCGAGTCGAAGGCGTCGAGCAGGAGGTCGCGCTCCTCCTCGCCCATATGTGGCGGGGAGAGCAAGATGCGCTGGGACACTTCGAGGGAGAGAGCGTAGTCGGGCGTTCACATGAAGCCTCTACACTCGGCGGCGATGGCGAGCACCTATCTCGTGACCGGAGGGGGCGGTTTCATCGGCTCGCACGTCGTCGAGGCGTTGCTTGCCCGCGGTGAGCACGTGATCGTCCTGGACACCCTCTCCACCGGTCAGCTCCCAAATCTCGACGCCGTCCGGGATCATCCGCGGTTGCGGTTCGTGCAGGGCTCCGTGTTCGACGAGCTGCTCATCGACGAGCTCGTCCACCAGTGCGACGTGATCGTCCACCTCGCCGCCGCAGTAGGCGTTCGCCTCATCATGGACGAGCCCCTCCGCTCGCTGAACACCAACATCCGAGGGGCGGAGATCGTCATCGAGGCGGCCCTCCACTACCGACGGAAGATCCTGCTGGCCAGCACCTCCGAGATCTACGGCAAGAACTCCGACGTCCCACTCTCGGAGACGTCGGACTGCATCCTCGGTCCGGCCACCGTGCCCCGGTGGGCCTACAGCACGGCCAAGGCCGTGGCCGAGATCCTCGCCTTCGCCTACCACGAGGAGCGGAACCTTCCGACCATCGTCGTCCGCTTCTTCAACACCGTGGGTCCTCGCCAGAGCCCGGCCTACGGCATGGTGATCCCGCGTCTGGTTCGGCAGGCGCTGGCCAACGAGCCCCTCACGGTGTACGGCGACGGCAGTCAGACCCGGTGCTTCTGCCATGTGAACGACGTTGTCGACGCCATCATCTCCCTGCTGCAGCACCCGGACGCCGTCGGCGAGATGTTCAATATCGGCTCGGACGAAGAGGTCAATATCCTCGAACTGAGCCAACGGATCATCCGCATCACGGAGAGCTCGTCGGAGATCCACCTCGTCCCGTTCGAGCGGGCGTTCCAGTCGAACTTCGAGGACATCCCCCGGCGAGTTCCCGACACCACGAAGATCCGTACTCTGACCGGCTGGCAGCCCACTCGCCTGCTCGACACGATTCTCGAGGAGACGATCGCCCGCACCCGCGACGAGCTACGGCACGCCGGAGCTCGCTGACCGTCACCTCCCGGCGCGGTGACGGCACGGTAGGCAGTTGGGCTGTACCCCGCTAAGGTGCTCCGAGTGGGTTGGGGCCTGACCATCGTCGAGGCCTCCGGGACCATGCTCGGCGAATGATCGTGAGATCGATCAAGGCGGCGGTCATCGGAGCGGGCGCAATGGGGTCCAACCACGCCCGCATCTACGCCGAGATGGACGACGTCGAGTTGGCCGGCGTGGCCGATCCGGACGCTCTGGTCGCGCAGAAGATAGCCAGGCGCTACGGCGCCACCTACTACGACGACTACCGAGCGCTCCTCGCCATGGAGAGCCCCGACGTGGTCTCGGTGGCGGTTCCCACCCGCCTGCACCCCGAGATCAGCGTGGACGCGATGAGCCGGGGCTCCCACGTCCTGGTGGAGAAGCCACTGGCGCTGTCGATCGAGGAGGGCCAGCGGATCATCGACGCCGCCGACCGGTACGGCGTCAAGCTGGCCGTCGGCCACATCGAGCGCTTCAACCCCGCGGTGGTGGAGATCAAGCGGCGGCTCGACGACCAGCAGCTGGGCCGGCTCTTCCAGATGCACGCCCGGCGTCTGAGCCCGTTCCCCGGCCGGGTGCAGGACGTCGGCGTGATCCTCGACCTCGCCACCCACGACATCGACGTCATGCGCCATCTCGTCGGCTGTGACGTCGAGCGGGCGTTCGCGGAGACCGACCAGAAGGCGCACTTCTCCTGCGAGGACCTCGTCTCTGCCCTGCTGAGGTTCTCGAACGGCGTCATCGGCGTCCTCGACGTGAACTGGCTCACCCCCACCAAGGTCCGTCAGCTGGTCGTGCTCGGGGAACAGGGCATGTACATCGCGGACTACCTGACCCAGGACGTCTACTGGTACAAGAACCATCCTGCGCACGCGGCTTGGGACACCCTTTCCGGCTTCCGTGGCGCGTGGGAGGGGGAGATGGTGAAGCTCCATTTCGACAAGAAGGAGCCTCTCTGCGCGGAGCTCGAGTCATTCGTGGCCGCGGTCCGTGCCGACGTCGACCCCGAGGTCAGCGGCGACGACGGGCTCGCCGCCATCGCCCTCAGCATGACGTTGATCGACTCCGGCCGTAAGGGCGTCCCCCTCGCTCCGGACGACCTCCGTCAGCGGTCGTGTTGAGCCTCTCCGGCAGGAGCGTGCTCGTCACCGGGGGTGCGGGCTTCATCGGCAGTCACCTGGTCGACCGCATCCTGGGCGAGGAGCCCGGGAACGTCGTCGTCGTCGACAACCTGTTCCTCGGGAAGGAGCGCAACCTCGAGGCCGCCCGCCGGGAGTTCCCGGGTTTGCGCTTCTACAAGGCGGACGTCTCCGACTTCGAGACCATGGCCGGCATCATGGCCGCGGAGGCCATCGACGTCGCGTTCGACCTCGCCGTCGTCCCCCTGCCGACATCTCTGGAACGGCCCCGGTGGACCGTCGACGTCAACGTGGCCTGCGGGACCGTGATGTGCGAGCTCCTCCGCACCGGCCACTACCGGACGCTCGTCCGCTTTTCGTCGTCCGAGGTCTACGGCACGGCCCAGCGGGTGCCGATGGACGAAGCTCATCCCCTCGTCCCGAGCACTCCGTACGCGGCCAGCAAGGCGGCAGGCGACCACGTCGCTCTCTCCTACCAACGAGCCTTCGGGCTCGACGTGGCCGTCGTCCGCCCCTTCAACTGTTACGGGCCCCGGCAGAACGAGGGGGCGTACGCCGGAGTCATCCCCGTCGTCGTCCGTCGGGCCCTTGTCGGTGAGCCGGTGGCCATACACGGCGACGGCGAGCAAACGCGCGATTTCACCTTCGTGGCCGATCTGGTCGACGCCGCCGTGCGCGTCTACGAGCAGCCCGAGACCCGTGGGCTCGTGCTCAACATCGCCTCCCAGCGGGAGGTGTCGGTCGCCACGCTCGTGCACACTGTCCTGCGCCTCCTCGACGTCGACGTCCCCGTCGTGCACGAGCCGCCCCGCCCCGGCGACGTCCGCCGCCACTGCGGGTCGATGGACCGGGCTGCCCAGCTCATCGGGCTCCGCCCCTGCCGGTCGCTGGACGAGGGACTGGTGGACACGATCGCCTGGTACCGCGAGCTCCTGTCCGAGCCCGAGGAGAGCCGTGTCGGTTAGAGCTCGCATCCCGCTCGCCCGGCCGCTGACCGGTGAGGAGGAGCTGGCCGAGATCCGCGAGGTTCTCGAGTCGGGCCACCTCAGCCAGGGGCCGAAGACCGGGGAGTTCGAGGGCATGGTCGCCCAGGTGGCCGGGACCACGTTCGCCCTGGCGACGAGCTCCTGCACCACCGCCCTCCATCTGTCTCTCGTGGCCCTCGGCGTCGGGCCGGGCGACGAGGTTCTGGTCCCCGACTTCACCTTTCCCGCCACGGCCAACGTGGTCATCCAGTGCGGCGCCAGGCCGGTGCTCGTCGACATCGACCTCGCCACCTACAACGTCGACCCCGACGAGCTGACGAAGCACCTGACCAGCCGCACGCGCGCCGTCATTCCCGTCCACCTGTTCGGCTTGGCCGCGGAGATGGACGCGGTGACCGCCTTCGCCCGAGAGCACGGCCTGCGCGTCATCGAGGACGCCGCCTGTGCCCTGGGAGCGTCATACCGCGGCCGGCCCTGCGGCTCCTTCGGCGAGGTCGGGTGCTTCAGCTTCCACGCCCGCAAGGTGGTCACCACCGGCGAAGGGGGGATGGTGGTCACCAGCCGGCCGGAGCTGGTCGAGCGGCTCCAGGTGCTGCGAAGCCACGGAGGGGTGCGGCGCGACGAGCGCTTCCTCTTCGGCGAGGCCGGGTTCAACTACCGGTTGAGCGACATCCACGCCGCCGTCGGCGTTGCCCAGATGCGCCGGCTCGGCGACATCGTCGCTCGCCGCCGCGCCCTTGCGGCACGATACCGGTCCGCCCTGGACGGCATGGCCGGCATCACGCCGCCGTCGGAGCCCGAAGGCAGCTCCCACGTCTACCAGGCCTTCGTGGCGCTCCTCGATCCCGGGATCGACCGCGACGCAGTGGTCGCGGGCATGCGGGCGCACGCCGTCGAGACGACGATCGGCACGTACGCGCTACACGATCAGCCCTTCTTCCGACGGGACTACGGGTACACGGGGGCGGAGCTCCCCCGTTCACACCGAGCCTTCCTCGGGACCCTGGCGCTGCCCCTCTATCCGGCCATGGACGAGGGCGACGTCGACGCCGTCGTGCGCTCGCTCGAGCAGGTGCTGGCA
This sequence comes from Acidimicrobiales bacterium, assembly GCA_035550945.1. Classification (GTDB taxonomy): domain Bacteria; phylum Actinomycetota; class Acidimicrobiia; order Acidimicrobiales; family AC-14; genus DASZOE01. The sequence goes on along the minus strand of DASZOE010000592.1, from coordinate 3,035 downwards.
ACGGTCAGCTGATCGTGCCGACGCCTTGTTCGAGACAGCCCTAGCATGGCGGTGGTGAGCCGCAACTATCTGATCACCGGCGGGGCGGGGTTCATCGGCTCCCACCTCGTGGACGCGCTTCTCGGCCGGGGCGACGGCGTTGTCGTCCTCGACACGCTCGACACCGGCCGGCTCGCCAACCTCGACCGTGCCGGCCAGCACCGCAACTTCCGGTTCGTGCACGGGTCGGTGCTCGACCAGCAGGCCGTCGACGACGTGGTGAACGAATGTGACGTCGTGGTCCACCTCGCGTCGCCCGTCGGGTCCAAGTTGATCCTCGCCCACCCCCTCGACTCGTTCCGCACGAACATCCGGGGGTCGCGCATCGTGATCGAGGCCGCCCACCGGTATCGACGACAGCTGTTGCTGGCGAGCACGTCGGAGATCTACGGGAAGAACGACGAGGCTCCTCTGAGGGAGGCCAGCGATCGGGTCCTGGGGCCACCGACGAACGCCCGGTGGGCGGCGAGCACGGCCAGCGCCGTAGCCGAGGTGCTGGCCTACGCCTACCACCACAAGCGCCATCTTCCCGTCACCGTCGTCCGGCTGTTCAACACTGTCGGGACGCGCCAGAGCCCCGTCTACGGGATGGTGATGCCCCGTCTCGTCCGCCAGGCGCTCTCGGGCGAACCCTTGACCGTGTTCGGGAGCGGCCGCCAGACGCGGTGCTTCTGCCACGTCACCGATGTGGTGGACGGATTGCTCCTCCTCATGGACCACCCGGGGGCAGTGGGTGGCGTCTTCAACCTGGGGAGCCCGGAGGAGATCTCGATTCTCGAGCTCGCCCAGCGGGTGGCGACGCTGATCCGGAGCGGCTCCACCATCGAGCTGGTGCCCTACGAGGACGCCTATGCGGCGGGCTTCGAGGACGTGCCCCGGCGTGTTCCCGACATCACACTGATCCGTGACCTCACCGGCTGGCAGCCCAGGCGCACTCTCGATGACATCCTCACCGAGATCATCGCCGAGGCAGCCGCCGAGGAGGTCACGGTCTCCGCTGGCCTCGTCTAGGGCGGCGCGAGGTTCGAAAGGCGGGCCACGAACATGGGCGGCTGAGCGCGGCCCGGGGCAAGACGGGAGCTGGCATGGCTGGGCCGAGCGGGGGTCAAAAGGACGGGACGGGCGGGTTCACGCTCGAACGCCCTCCGCCGCGCAACCCGGAGGATCCTTCGGCCGCCCACCCGACATCCGGCCGTAGGCGGCGCCGCGTGCTGCTCAGGTTCCTGGGGGCATCGGTCGTCGCCGCGGTTGCCTGGGTCGTCGTCACCGCCCTCCTCTTCGTGTGGCCGAGGAGCAGCTACCCCACGCGTGCCGACGCGGTGATCGTGCCGTCGGGCGACCACGGAGAGCGGTTGGCGGCCGCTCTCCGCCTCATCAGGGAAGGCGTCACGCGGGTACTGGTCCTCGACGGGTCCCCCGACTTCGCCGAGGTCTTCCGGCTCTGCGGAGAGCCCCAACCCTTCGAGGTCATCTGCCTGCGACCGGACCCGGACAACACCCGCGGTGAGGCCCGGGCCGCGGGCCAGCTCGCCGCCCAGCGGGGGTGGAAGAGCGTGGTGCTCGTGACGACGACCCACCACCTGACCCGCGCCGGGCTGCTCTTCAGCCGATGCATCGACGGGAAGGTGCACACGGTGGGTGCCGCGCCGCCCTATGGATGGCGGATGTCGCTCCGCCAGATCCCACGCGAGTGGCTCGGCCTGGCCCACGCCGGGGTGTTGGCGAGGTCGTGTTGAGCGGGCTCGCAACAAGGGCCATTTCTCGAGTCGATAGGATGCCTCGGTGCCCCTGAGCGAACCAAGAGCTGGCATGGATCTCCGTGACTACGCCGCCGCGCTACGCCGGCGGAAGTGGACGATCCTCCTGACCACGCTCACCGTCCTCGGGTCGGCGGTCCTCTTCTCCCTCCTGCAGACGCCGGTGTACGCGGCGAAGGCCCGGTTGCTCATCGAGCGCGACTCTTCGGTCTTCGGCTCGAATCAGAGCCAGGCCTCGCTCGACCCCGCCTTCGTCGAGACCCAGATGGAAGTGATCCGGGGCCAGGCCGTCAGGGCCCTGGTGCGGGAACGACTTCGTGTCGCTCCTCCCGTCACGACCGCCCTCGTCGGGACGACCGCCGTCGTCGAGATCAGGGCGGAGAGCGTCCGCCCCCGCGACGCGGCCGCCATCGCCAACGCCTACGTGGACGCCTACCTGGCCTATCGCCGGAATCTGGCGAACGAGGCCACGACCGCGGCGAGCCAGGAGCTCCAGGCCAAGATCGCCGACCTCCAGCAGCAGATCGACGCCCTGGGTTCGCAGCTCAACAGCCTGCCCCCCTGCCCGACGGGGAGCTGTCCCCAGCGCGACTCCCTCCAGCGCGACCGGGATGCCCTGGTGGCCCAGCAGGTGCCGTTCAAGGAGAAGATCGATCAGCTGCAGGTCGACGCCAAGCTCGGCACGGCCGGGGCCCAGATCGTCGCCCCCGCGACCGAGCCGACCGACCCCGTCCGTCCCCAACCGGTCCGCAATGCGGCGCTGGCACTGGGGTTGGGGCTCGCGGTCGGGGTGGGGCTCGCCCTCCTCTTCGAGACGCTCGACGACTCCATCAAGGGGAAGGACGAGCTGGAGCGGGCCACCGGGGGGCTGCCGGTGATGGGCATGATCCCAACTGTTCCGGGGTGGAAGGACCGCACCGTTCCGAGGGTGGTGACGCTGACCGAACCGAGTTCGCCGTCGGCCGAGGCCTACCGCACCCTCCGCACGTCGATCCGGTTCCTCACCGTCGACCGCCGGCTCCGCATCATCCAGATCACGAGTCCGAGCGCGTCGGAGGGCAAGACCACCACCACTGCCAACCTCGCCGTGGCCTTGGCCCGAGCCGGCGAGCGGGTGGTCATCGTCAGCTGCGACCTCCGTCGCCCGCGTCTGCACGAGTTCTTCGGGGTCTCCAACCAGGTGGGGTTCACCTCGGTGCTGCTCGGCGAGGCCCCGCTGGCGTCGGCGTTGAAGCGAGT
>DASZOE010000591.1:0-3077 GCA_035550945.1 Acidimicrobiales bacterium | reverse complement strand
GGCCCGCCCGCAGGGCGGCCCGCGGCTCCCAGTCCTCGACCTCGGGCGGGAGGTGCTCGCCGCCGGCCACGTAGGGGGGGTTGGACACGACCACGTCGACGGTCCCCCGCAGCTCGTCGGGCAGGGCGTCCCACCAGTCGCCCTCGAGCAGCCGGACGCGGGTGCCCGTCGCGCTCCCCGACCCGGCCACGTTGGCCCGGGCCACGGCCAGCGCCCCGGGAAACGCGTCGGTGGCCCACACCCGGGCGCCGGGAACCTCGGCGGCGACGGCCAGGCCGATGGCGCCGGAGCCCGTTCCCAGGTCGACGACGGTGGGCCGTCCACCGCCCAGGGTACGGGCGGCGACGATGGCCGCCCCGGCCACCACCTCGGTCTCGGGCCGGGGGATCAGCACCCGCCGGTCGACGAGGAGCTCGAGGCCCCGGAAGGACCAGCGGCCGAGGACGTACTGCAGGGGCTCGCCGGCGCGCCGCCGCTCGACCATCCCCTCCAGGAAGGGCACGGCCCGGGCCGGCACCGGGTCGTCGACGTGGCGCCACAGCTCGCCCCCCTCCCAGCCCGACGCCCGCTCGACGACCCACCGGGCCTCGCCCACGGATCCCAGGACCTGCTCCGCGGAGCGGAGAAGGTCCCGCCAGGTCGGCACCACGGCAGGGTACCGTCGGGACGGCGTGCTCGATGATGAGGAGTTCCGGCGCTGGAGGGCCGAGGCTGCTGGCGCCCTCCAGGCTGGCGGCCAGACCCGCAGAGGAGGGCAGCACAACTGGGCCTGCTTCCTGGCCGAACAGGCCGCCCAGCTCGCGGTCAAGGCCTTCCTGCACGGGGTCGGCGCCGGTCCGTGGGGCCACGACCTCGTCGCTCTGGGACGGGCCCTGTCCGAGGCCGTAGGTCGGCCGCTGCCACCCGTCGTCGAGGGCGCCGTGGCCCGGCTGTCCAAGCTCTACATCACCACCCGCTGCCCCGACGCCCATCCCGGGGGCTGGCCTGGCGAGCGCTACTCCGACGAGGAGGCCGCTCGGGCCCTCGAAGACGCTGAGCTCGTCGTCGCCACCGTCGACGATCTGTGGCGGCAGCTCCAGGCATGAGGATCGACGCGGCGACCATCATCGAGCGGCGGAAGCGGGAGCAGCGAGACCTCCTGGGACGGGCGGAGCGTTTCGCAGCACAACTCGCCCCTGCCCTCGGCGTGCGGGCGGTGATCGTCTTCGGCTCGGTGGCAAGGGGCGACTTCAACGTGTGGAGCGACATCGACGTGCTGGTTGTGGCCGAGCATCTCCCCGACCGGCTCTCGGACCGCCTGGACGCCCTTGGCGACCTTCCTTCTCTGGTCCAGCCGGTGGCGTGGACCCCCGAGGAGCTTCGTCGCCAGCTCGCCAGGGCCAACCCCATCGCCCGTGAGGCGCTCGACCGGGGCGTGTGGTTGGTGGGAAGCGGCAGCGAGGTGCGCTGAGGAGAGCCCGCCAGGTCGGCGTCACCCGGCCAGCTGGCGGGCCCGCTCGTCGGTGACCAGTGCCTCGTGGAGCTCGTCGAGGTCGCCGAGGAGCACCTTCTCGAGCCGGTAGAGCGTGAGGCCGATGCGGTGGTCGGTGACCCGGTTCTCCTTGTAGTTGTAGGTCCGGATCTTCTCGGAGCGGCCACCACCTCCGATCTGGCCCCGCCGGGCCACTGACATCTCGGCCGCCTGCCGGTCCTGCTCGGCCTTGAGCAGCCGGGCCCGGAGGACCTGGAGGGCCTTGGCCCGGTTCTGGATCTGGCTCTTCTCGTCCTGCATGGCCACCACCATGCCGGTGGGCAGGTGGGTGACCCGCACCGCGGAGTCGGTGGTGTTGACCGACTGCCCGCCCGGCCCGGTGGACCGGTAGACGTCGACCTTGAGGTCGCCCTCGTCGATCTGGACGTCGACCTCCTCGGCCTCGGGCAGCACGCTGACGGTGGCCGCGCTGGTGTGGATGCGCCCCTGGGACTCGGTGACGGGCACCCGCTGCACCCGGTGGGGGCCGCCCTCGTGCTTCATGAGCGACCAGATCCCCCGGCCCTCGAGCAGGAACGTCACCTCGTTGACCCCGCCCATGTCGGACGGGTCGACGCTGAGCACCTCGAGCTTCCACCCCTTGTGCTCGGCGTAGCGGCTGTACATGTCGAAGAGGTCCTTGGCGAAGAGGTTGGCCTCCTCGCCTCCCTCCGCCCCCCGGATCTCGACGATCACGTTGCGCTCGTCGTTGGGATCGCGGGGCAGGAGCAGGACCCGCAGGTCGTCCTCGATGCTGGCGAGCCTGGCCTCCGACTCCTCGATCTGGGCCCGAAGGAACTCCCTGTCCGACCCCGTGGCCTCGTCGAACATCTCGCGGGCGACGGCCAGGTCCTGCATCACGGCCTGATAGCTCTGGTGGGCGGCCACGATGGGCTCCAACTGCTTCGCCCTCCGCGCCAGGGCGATGGACGCGCTTCGGTCGGTCAGGACCTCGGGGCTGGAGAGGCGCGAGACAACCTCGCCGTACTCCTCGTCGAGATGGGCGAGCCGGTCCTCCAGCACGAGGCAAGAGTACCGTCAAGGCTTCGAAGTCGGGCCCGCCGGAACCGAGCGTGCCGTCAGCGCCGGGGCCGGCCACCGGTGCTGCATCGCTGCCGACGGCGGCGGATGGCGGCCTTGCCTGCCGGGGTGTGGCCTCAGCTCAACGGGAAGGCGCGTCAGTTGCTCGTCTGGCCGTGGTCGGCTGTCCGTTCGGCTGGGTGGATGCCTCCCCGGCCGGACGGAGGACGTCCGAGGGAGCTCCCTCGCGGGGCTGGTAGTAGTACGGGTAGCCGTACGACGGCTCGGGTGGAGCGTCGTTGAGAACGGTGCCCACGAGGGGCGCATTGACCTGGCGGAGGATCTCCACGGCCCGGCCTACCTGCTTGCGCGTGCTGGAGCCGGCGGTCACCACGAGCAGCGTGCCGTCCATCCTCGAGGACAGCACCGCCGAGTCGGTGACCGGGAGCACCGGCGGGCAGTCGACGAGGACCGTGTCGGCCTGTTCCTGGAGGGTCGCCAGGATGTCGTTGGCGCGCGTCGAGGACAGGAGCTCCGACGGGTTGGG
>DASZOE010000590.1:0-9719 GCA_035550945.1 Acidimicrobiales bacterium | reverse complement strand
ACGACGACGACCACCTCGTCCACGACGACGACCACCCTCCCGCCGACGAGCACCCTCCCGCCGACGACCACCTCGTCGACCACGGCCCCGGCGGGCGCAAGCTGCGCCGGGCTGGCCGCCACCATCGTGGGCACGAGCGGCAACGACACCATCGTGGGCACCCCCGGCCCCGACGTGGTCGCCGCCGGCAGCGGTGACGACACCGTCAGCGGCCTGGGCGGCAACGACGTCATCTGCGGGAACGACGGGGACGACACCATCACCGGCGACAGCGGCAACGACCTCCTGCGCGGTGGTCCGGGCAACGACAGGATCAACGGCGGCGGGGGCGACGACGACATCAGCGGCGGCACCGGCGACGACAGCATCAATGCCAACGACGGCAACGACCGGGCCGTGGGCAACGAGGGCGCCGACGAGATCAGCGGCGGCAGCGGCAACGACTTCGTGGCCGGCGGCGACGACGACGACCGCCTCAACGGGGGCGCCGGCGACGACCACGTGGAGGGCAACGAGGGCAACGACCGGGTGGTGGGCAACGTCGGCAACGACACCCTCGAGGGCAACAAGGGGGTCGACGTCCTCAACGCCCTCGACGGCGCCCCCGCCGACACCCTCGACGGCGGGCCCGCCACCGACCGCTGCTTCTCCGATCCCGGCGACACCCCGCCGTCGTTGAACGGCCCCGACTGCTAGGTGATGCGCGCCTCGCCGTGGCGCACCACCCGGGTGGCCACCAGGCGTTCGCCGCGAACCCGCTCGGCGACGGTGCGCACGTGCCAGAACTCGGCGCGCAGCCGCTCGGGCGTGACGTCCATCAGGACGTACCCGTGGCCCTCGAGGTCGAAGAAGCGGAAGTGCGGGTTCTGACTGGCGACGAGGCGGCGTAGCGCGGCCCGGCCGCCCGGCACCGGCGGCGCGACCTCCTCGGCGAAGGAACGTGACGTGACGCTGGGGGTGACGAACTCGACGCCCACCGCCTCCGTCCGCCCCTTGGGGTCGAGGGTGAGCTCACCGGCCCACGAGGAGTGAAGGTCACCGGTCAGGACGACGACGTTCTGCAGCCCTCGCTCCTCCAGGAGGGCGAACAGCCTGGCCCGCTCCTCGGGGTAGCCGTCCCACTGCCCGCTGTTGACACCGACGCCACCCGCCACCAGACCGGGGACCAGCCGCCGGAGGGGCCCCGGTATGTCCAGGACGCGAAGGGGAGCCACCATGACCTGGTTGGCCAGGACGTGCCACCGGGCGGACGAGGAGCGAAGCTCCGCCCGGAGCCAGGCCCACTGCTCCGCGCCAAGCAGCGATCGCTCCCGCCCGATGGCGGCCACGGGCCGCTCGCCTTCCGCCGCCGGCCGGTCCCGGCCCGCCAGCCGGGTGTCCAGCACGGTCAGGTCGACCAGGTCCCCCAGGCGGAAGGAACGGTGGATCCGGTCCGGGCGGGACTCGTCAGGTGTTCGAACCGGCAGCCACTCCAGGTACGCCCGGATCGCGGCCGCCCGCCGCCGGCCCCAGTCGCCGTCCGCGTCGGGGTCGTGGTCGGCGGCCCCGTCCCGCCAGGCGTTGCCGGCCACGTCGTGGTCGTCCCACAGCGCGACCATGGGATGTCGCCGGTGGAGCTCCTGGAGATCGAGGTCCGTCTTGTACTGGGCGTGCCTGGACCGGTAGTCGGCCAGGGTGCGCAGGCGGTGGGGGGGCTGGTGGACGCGGTCGACCTCCTCCCAGGCGTCGCCGTCCTCGTAGATGTAGTCGCCGAGGTGGAGGACGAGGTCGACGTCGCGCTCGGCGAGGTGCCGGTAGGCGTTGAAGAACCCGTGTGACCAGCACGCGCAGGAGACCACGCCGAGGCGGATCCGCTCCGTGACCCCGGTCGGCGCGGTGCGGGTACGCCCGACCGGAGAGAGCCGGCCCGCGCTCTCGAAGCGGTAGTAGTACGTCGTGCCCGGGTCGAGGCCCCCCACGTCCACCTTGACGGTGAAGTCGCGCTCGGCGACGGCCTCCGTGTGGCCCTCGGCGACGACCTGGCCCAGGTCGGGAGTCGTCGCCACCTGCCAGCGCAGATCCAGGGGCCCCGCGCCGGAGGGAGAGAGCCTGGTCCAGAGGACGACGCCGTCGGCGACCGGGTCGCCGCTCGCGACGCCGTGAGCGAAGGGGGGACCGGCCTGCGCTTCGGTCACGGGCCGGCGCCGTCGGCCCCGGCGGAAGGGTCCTCGGTTCCGGAGGTTGTGGGCGGTCGTTGCGGGATCATCGCGGCCATGGCGGCATCGTCAGCCGAGGCTGGCGTCATAGACCTCGTCGGCCGGCAGGCTCAAGAGCCGCTCAGCCATCTCCTCCTTGAGCTGGTGGGCGCGAACCGCCTCGGCCGGCGTCGGCGCTTCCCGGCAGGCGAGCCGCAGGAACTCTTCCGGTACGTGGCCGGGCCGCAGGACGACGTCGACCACCGTTCCCCGGTAGCCGAGACGGAAGAAGAAGTGGCCACCCGGAGCCTCGGGAGCCTCCGCCCCCGCAGGGTCCGGCGCCAGTTGGTAACGGTCGCCTGTCACCGCCCGGGTGACCATCTCGAACGCGTCCCGCGCGCCTCCGCCCGGGAACCCGCTCTCGACGGTGATGTCATAGCGCTCCGGCGGCTGACCAGGGGACAGCAGCGGGAAGGCGCGCTCCATGGCCTTGAAGGCGTGGGCGAGGCCGGCGATCGAACTCCTGCCGTGGTACTTCAGAAGGTCTTCGAAGGAGATGGCGGTCGGCGCGCCCTGATCGAGGACCACGAGTGTCGTCATAGGCCGATACTGCCCGAAGGCCACCGACGACGGCGCACAGTGCCCGAGTCGAGCGCTCCACGCTCGGCAGCGGCCGCAGGCGAAGGACGGACACGGACACCCCTCAGCACCGCTCGGCAGCTCCGTACGGGCGCTCGGTCGCGCGGCCACGTGAGCGCGATCGGCACCGACCGGTGGTCCGGCCGCCGCCGCCGCCGCCCGTGCCGCAGTGGCCTCAATGGAGCGTCCGCAGGAGGAACTCGCTCTGGGCTGTGCTGGCCTGATCGAAAAGGACGCCTGGGTGATGGAGGAGCCCGAAATGGCCTCCGTCGATCTCGAGCAGCTCCTTTGGCCCGGGTACGGAGTTGTAGGCCGCACGCGACACCTCCGGATCTGCAGCGGGCATCTCATCCTCCGGCGCAACAAGCATCAACAGAGGATGGAGGAGGTACGGGGCGGCGATCCCGGCGTGAAACGGACAGGGTGTCGGCGGGACGACCCGTGTAGCTCGGTTCTCCCATCCCGTACCGTGGCGGCCGCCGTACTCGATGAACCACCGGAAGGCCTGGATCGGCGTGAGCAGTGATGGAGTGTGGATCTGGTCCGCGGACACAACCGGCAGCGGGTCAGTTGTGTCCTGCGGTCCACCGTCGACGGAGCCGTCGAGAACGGTGTGGCGGAGCGCAGCGAACAACGCTCCGTCCGGGTCCGGTGGTGCGAGCCGCGCGCCAATCGCCGGGATCTGTGCGACGACCGCCGCTGGCCGCGTGTCGACCGCGCCGACGACGATCACCTCAGCGGCGCTGTAGCTGTCACCCCAGATGGCCATGGCGTCGGGGTCGATCCCCGGCACGGACTCCATGTAGGTCATCGCGTCGCAATAGCCTCGGACCTGCACCCAGGGGTTGATCTCCTGGCGTGGCTCGCCACCGCTGGCGCCGAAGTTGCGGTGGTCGTAGAGAAGCACGGCAAAGCCGGACTCCCGGAACACTTCGGCGTATCGGTCGGCCGTCATCGTGATCGTTGCAGACGTCCCGTGCGCCATGATGACAACCGGGGCAGGTTCGGTTACCGGTGGCCGGTAGAGACGGCCCCTCAACAGGGCCCCCTGGGACTCGAACTCGACGTTGGCGAACACGGCCCGATCATCCCTCATCCCCGATGCTCCGCCTACGAACCCGTCAGCGAAGCGAGCCCTCGTCCGGGGCGGGGGTCGATAGGGGAATGCAGGGGATCATCGGGACGGCGTAACGGGAGAGCGCCCTCTTCGGCGATGGACGTACAGGGTGGAGCTCCCAACGTTCGAGTCCCGTCTTTCCTCGAGTGGTGTGCAGAAGAGGCGGAGCGGTGACGAGCCTCGTCTCCAACTGGGGACGATCCGGAGCCCTCAGGACGCCTCCGATGTCGTCTCAGGGGATGGGCCGGTAGAACCGGAACATGGGGTGCTCGATCGGGAGCACCTCCACGTCGGAGAAGCCCGCCTGGGTTGCGTAGTGGCGGAAGACGGCGGGTCGCATGACGGTGCCGGTGGCGACCGAGTGCTCGGCATCGCGGCCGGCCGGGAGGCAGTGCAGGATGCTGAAGGCGTACAGGAGCCGCTCGATGGGGTCGCCCGTCGGTGCGAACGTGTCGGCGGCCTTCTCGTCGACGACGAGGACCGCCCCGCCGCCCGTGGCCTTGCCCATGTTGGCGAGCACGCCGACCGGATCGGGCAGGTCGTGGATGACCTCGCAGGCGAACGCCAGGTCGTACCCGCCGGGAAGCGTGGGATCGGTGACGTCCCGGACCTCGAACCGGACGCGCTCGGCGACGCCGCGGTCGGCGGCGTGCTTGCGGGCGGCGGCGACGGAGACGTCGTCGAGGTCGAAGCCGTCCACGGTGACGTTGGGGTACGCCTCGGCGATGTAGATGGCGGCCCAGCCCTCGCCGCACCCGAAGTCGGCGACGTGCAGCGGCTCGCCGGCAGCCAGTCGCGCCTGGACGTCAGGCAGGGCGGGCAGCCACTCGGCGACGAGGGACGTGGCGAACATCGGCCGTGTGAACCCGGCCTGCATGTCGTGGAGCCCGTAGGCGGCGAACGGGACGCCGGCTCCCGTGCGGAACGCGGCCGTGACCTGTTCGAGGGTGCGGGCAACGATGGGCGGAATGTCGGCCAGAGCGCCGACGTAGGCGGGGTGCTCCTCCTCGAGGAGCGCGATGGCGTGGGCTTCGGGAAGGGCGTAGCGGCGTTCGCCGGGGAGTGCGTCGGGCTGGTCGACGGTGAGAACCTGGGCGACGGCTTGGTGCTCGAGCCACTCCTGGGCAGCGCGCAGCACGTGGTCCCGACCGACCAACACCTCGCCAATCGTACGGACCTCGCGCTCAACGATCGCAGGGAGCGCCCAGGCGCTCCATGCCGACGGAGTGGTAACCGCCCTGGCGCGACAGATCTTCTTGGATTGTGGCCCTGGTGGGCCGACGGGTGAGGCCACCGCCGGCCTCCCGGCCGCTGAAGAATGTTCCCGCCAGAGCGCCGAACGTCGTTCGTGATCCCACGACCAGGGTCACTTGGGGTGTCCCTCAGCCGGGAGCGGGCGTGTTGTGCTCACCACGCCGCCCCCGGCGTGGCCTGATCAGGCCATCAGCCGGCGCCCCCGGAAATGGCCTGCTCGGGCGAAGTCGGTGGAGGCCCGGGAGGCACATCCTTTGCAAGGGATGAACCCACGGTGAAAGGAGACGGTGATGTCGGATGCGAGGGAGGCCGCCGACCGGCTGACGGCCGCGGTGGCCAACGGGGATCTGGAGGGGGCTACGAGCTGCTACGCCCCCGAGGCGGTGCTGGTCGCACCCGAGGGCACGTTCAAGGGAAGGTCGCAGATCGCCGAGTTCTTCCGGTCCTGGACTGAGCCCTGGTCGGGCATGGTGTTCGAGACCTCGACCAAGGCGTCGTGGGACGACCGGGCCCTCGACGAGTGGACGTGCCGGGCCACCAATTCGGGCGCCATCTCCCTGCCGACGGGCGAGACGGTGCCGGCCACGGGCAACCGGGTGACGGTCCGGGGAGCCGACATCTGCACGGTGAGCGACGGCGCGATCGTCGAGCACCACGTCTACTACGACCAAGTCGAGCTGCTCGGTCAGCTCGGGCTGCTCCCGGAGTGAGGGCGGCATGGGCAAGGCAGTCGTCAGCCTGACCACTGGGCTGGAGGATCCCGAGAAGGTCATGGTCGCCTTCCTGGTGGCCGTAGGTGCCGCCGAGTCAGGACGCCCGACTCTGATGTTCCTCACCAAGGAGGCGGTCCGGCTGGCGGTCGACGGCGTGGCCGTCGGGGTGGCCTGCGAGGGCTGCCCCCCCCTGGCCTCGCTCCTCGACCGCTTCGCCAATGCCGGCGGGCGCTACTTCGTGTGCCCCATCTGCTTCGACGCCAAGAAGCTCGACCGGGCGGCCCTGCTCCGCAACGCCGAGGCCGCCGGGACGGTCCCCCTGTGGGAGTGGATCGGCGAGGACGGAGCCACGACCTTCAGCTACTGAGCGCGCCAGTGAACGGCTATCGAACGAGGATGACGGGACGATCAGGACCGGAGCAGGACGACCCGACCAGAGATGGGGAGGCACGAACCTGAGCGAGACGACTGGCACGGCGGCGGACGGGCCGAGCGGGGCCGAGGCGGCGAGGGACGCCCTCGCCGAGCGGCTGCTGGCGGTCACCGTCGGCACCCTCGACCTCGTCCACGTCTGCCTGGCGAGCACGTCGGCCTCTACCGGGCCCTGGCCGACGGCGGACGTGCTCGTCGGCGGCGACAGCCTCAGTGTTCACCACCGAGGTGGAGCTCGGCCCAGCGGTTGCAGTATCGAGAACGACTTCTGGCGGTTCTACCGGCTCAGCTGACCCCATGGCGGGCGCCCAGGGCAGCGGCCGCCGCCCTCGTGTGTACGCCCAGCTTCGTGAGGATGTTGGACACGTGGCGGTGGGCGGTGTGGGCGCTGATGTGCAGGCGCTCGCCGATCGCCCGGTCGCTGAGCCCCTCGGTCAGCAGGGCCAGCACCTCCCGTTCCCGGGCGCTCAGCTCGCGCAGCGGGGACGCCGGTCTGGCCTGCGGCCGGGACCCGACCGATCCGCCGCCCGCCGCCCGCACGGCCTCCTCGGCCCGCTGGGCGGTATAGAGGGCGCCGAGCGCCCGGAGGCGGTCGGCCGCCCGGCGGGCGTGGCGGGTGGCCGTCTCCGCCCGCTGCAGGCGGGCCAGCGCCCGGGCGAGCTCGATGCGGGCGCACTCGGCCTCGAAGGGCAGGACGCTGCGCTCGAACAGCTCCACCGCCTGCTCCAGGCCGCGCCGGGCGTGGTCGTCGTCGCCCGCGAGCGTGGCCACGTGGGCCCCGGCGCAGAGCGCCATGGCCCGCAGGGAGCTGCTCCCCACCGTGTCGGCAATGGCTTGCAGTGCGGCGGCCGCCGACCGGGCCGCGGGCTCGTCGCGCAGGGCGACACGGGCCCGCACGAGCAGCTCCAGGGCGTCGGCCCGCTGGGTGAGGCTGGCCTGGGGGATTGCGGCCAGGAGGTCGTCGAGCGGCTCGGCGGCCCGGGCCGGGTGGCCCGCCTCCAGGGCCAGGCAGGCCTGGCCGACCACAGCCATAGGGTGCGGCTCCGAGCGGGCGAACAGCTCGGCCGCGTCGTCGACCCGCCCCTGGCGGCGACGCAGCTCACCGAGGCGCGCCCACGACTCACAGGCCGCTGGCGGGCGGATGCGCTTGAGCAGGTCCCCCGACGCCACCAGCTCGGCCTCCGCTTGCTCCCAGCGGCCGTGGTACACGAGTACGCCGCCGTAGTGCGCCCGGCACACCCCGTTGGCGAAGAGCGAGCCCGACCCCTCGGAGGTCTCCCGCATGCGCTGGCACCACTGCGAGGCCCGGTCGAGGTCGCGCACCCGCTCGCAGGCGTAGATCAGGTAGCACATCATCCACGTGGTGGCGATGCGATCTTCCAGCTCACCGGTGGTCGCGGCCACTCCCACTTCGTCGAGGCGGGCCATGCCCTCGTCGATGCGGCCTTTGGTGACTAGCGCCAGCCCGGCCAGGCCGAGACCCAGGAACTGGAGATCGGCCAGGCCGAGCTGCCGGCCGATCTCCGCCACGTCCTCGGCCCGTGCCAGGGCCGTGGCGGTGTCGTCCTCGAGCTCGATGGCGAAGGCGCCCTCCTGGAAGGCCAGCCACCCGTGCTCCGGCGTGGGGGGCAGGCCCTCCAGCAGGCGGCGGGCCCGCTGGTGCCAGCCGTTGGCCACCGCGTGTTCGCCCCGGAAGTCGTGGTGGTCGCAGCCCAGCCAGACGGCCTGGCGGGCGGCGGCCACCGGGTCACCCTGCTTACGGTAGAGGGCGTAGGCCCGCTCCCGGGCGGGGAAAAGCGCTTCGGCGTCGTTGGCCCACCAGGCCACCCATCCGAGGCCCTCGTAGGCCTCGGCGTCGTCGCCGTTGTGCTTTCCGGTGAGCAGGGCGGCCTCGAACGACCGCCGGGCGCCCTCCAGGTCCCGTTTCTCGAGGGCCCCCCAGCCGGCCGCCAACAGGCGCTCGGCCACATCCTCCGGGCTGTCGTCGGTCAAGCGGCCCGAAGATAGCGGGTTCGGCGCTCTCGAGGGCCCGCCAGTGCTCCACTACCTGGGGGAAGGAGCCCCTCGGGGCCGGGGCGGCCGACCCGATCAGACGTAGCCGCCGAAATGAAGAGCGAGGCCCGGGGTCGGAGGGCTCCATCAGCCGGTGGAGGTTCCCGAGCGGGACGCGGCGGACCGAGGCTCGGCGCCGGTCTGGCGCGGCGACGAGCAGGTAGGCCCCGTCGTCACCGAAGTTGCCGAGAGGCGAGCTGAGCCGGAGCGCTCCGCCGGCCCTGTCGTCGGGGCGAAGGAAGATCGACATGCTCCCGTTCGGCAGCACCCGGCTGTCCATCCCCTGGGCCGTCTCGAGCGGCCGAAGGGGGAGGCTGAGCTGCCGGAGACGCCGGGGGAAGACGGCGGCGAGCGCCCACCCGAACGGCCAGGCGACCGGCGACCACTGCGACCAGACGTCGAGCCGCCAGCCGGAGGTGTTCTCGTAGAAGTCGAGCACCGGAGCCGCCAGGACGCTCGGATCGAAGCCCTCGCCGATGAGCGATCGAAGTCGCCGACGAGCCCTCCGCCTTCGTGCACCTCTGCTCCGAGCCGGTCAGCCTCGCGTTGGACCCAGGCGTCGCCGATGCGGCGAGGTTCGCCGATCGGCCCGCCAAGCCAGGGGTGCTCGGAAATGAGCACGAGCCGACCAGTCGCTCGGACCCACCACTGGGTCAGTCGGTCGACGATGTAACCGCGATCCTCCACCGAATCCATGGTCGCAGCCTGTTCTCCCGCGCGGCAGCCTGGCCGGCTGCGCACGCGTGAGTGCCCCGCTACCGAGCCCAGGTGAACGCCGCGGAAGGCGCACCGAACAACGGCGCCGCGAGGTCCACGCCCGCTCGCCGGCGCCGTCCGGTGAGGTTCCTCTGGCGCGTACCGGCTGGTGCGCGCCCTTGTGCCGCAACTTGACCGCCCTATCACTGATAGGTAACTCCCTATCAGTGATAGGCAGGGTGGCCGAACGGCGGGAGGCGAGACGGGCGTCGATCATCGCCACTGCGTGGGAGCTGGCCCGCAGCCATGGCATAGGTGGGCTGTCGCTGCACGCACTGGCTCGGGCCGTTGGCATCCGGCAACCGTCGCTCTACGAGTACTTCGAGTCGAAGCTGGCGCTCTTCGACGCCATGTTCGCTGACGGCAACCGCCAGCTCCTCGAGCACCTAGTGACCTGAGTCGCTGATCCGCGCGCAGTATGCGGCAAGGCTGTCAAGGATTTCGTCGGCGGTCTTGTGCCAGACGAACGGTCTCGGGTTGTCGTTCCAGCCGGCGATCCAAGTGCGGATGGAACCCACGAGGTCGCGCACGGACCGGTGGGTCCCTCGCTTGATCCACTTGGTGGTGAGCTCGGCGAACCAG
>DASZOE010000589.1:0-6112 GCA_035550945.1 Acidimicrobiales bacterium | reverse complement strand
CGTGAACCCGGGCGAGATCCGGGCCTTCGGCGTCCCCGCCGGCTCCCGGCCCCACGACGGCGCCCCCGCCGCCGACGGCACGGTCTGGTACACGGCCCAGGCCACCGGCCGCCTGGGCCGGCTCGATCCCCGCACCGGCCGGGTCTCCGAGGTCGACCTGGGCCGGGGCTCGGCGCCCCACGGCGTGATCGTCGGCCCCGAGGGGGCTCCGTGGGTCACCGACAGCGGGCTCAACGCCCTGCTGCGCGTCGACCCGGGCACCGGCGACGTCCGCCGCTTCCCCCTCCCCGGGGACGCGCCGAACGCGAACCTCAACACCGCCGCCTTCGGCCGCGACGGCCGGCTGTGGTTCACGGCCCAGGCCGGGTGGTACGGGCGCCTCGATCCCGGCTCGGGCCGGGTGGAGGTGTTCGAGGCCCCGCGGGGCCGGGGGCCCTACGGCATCACCGTCACCCCTTCGGGCACGGTCTGGTACGCGTCGCTCGCCGGCAACCATGTGGCGTCGGTCGACCCGGAGACGGCCCGGCCCACCGTCGTCTCCCCGCCCACCGCCGACCAGGGTGCCCGCCGGGTCTGGTCCGACTCCGGGGGGCGGGTCTGGGTCAGCGAGTGGGACGCCGGGCAGGTGGGCGTGCACGACCCCGCCACTCACCGGTGGCGGGAGTGGAGGCTCCCCGGGCCCCGGCCCCAGGCCTACGCGGTGTACGTCGACGACCGCGACAAGGTGTGGCTCAGCGACTTCGGCGCCAACGCCATCGTCCGCTTCGACCCCGAGCGGGAGTCGTTCCAGACCTTCCCGCTCCCCGACCCCGGCGGCGCCGTCCGCCAGCTCCTCGGCCGCCCCGGTGAGGTCTGGGGCGCGGAGTCGTCGGCCGACCGCCTCGTCGTCGTGGGCACTCCCCCGGGGGGAGGGCCCGGCGCACCCTCGCCGCCGCCGCCGGATGGGCGCTCGTCGCGCCCTCGGCAGGGCTGGCCGCCAGCCGCCTGACCAGGGTGGCCGAGAACCGCGGCACCGTGCTGATGGCCCAGGCCCTCACCCCGCTCTTCGCCGGCCCCACCCTCGCCGCCCTGGCCCTGGCCGCCGTCCACCTGGCGTGGCTGGCCCCCGAGCTGCGCCCTGCTCGGCCGCCGCCGGTGGAAGCCGGGAACGGGACGCGCCTGCGCCTGTTCTCGGCCAACCTGCTCTACGTCAACCCCGACATGGAGGGCATCGCCGCCGAGCTCCGGGCCCTGCGGCCCGACGTCGTCGCCCTCCAGGAGGTCTCCCCGCTCAACCTCGCCGCCCTCGAGGCGGCCGGCGCCTTCGCCGAGTACCCCCACCGGCTCCTGGAGCCTCGGGCCGACGCCTTCGGCACCGCCATCCTGTCCCGCCTCCCTCTCGTCGACTCGGAGTCGGTGCTCGTCGCCGGCCTCCCCCTCCCCCGCACCACGGTGGTGGTCGGCGACCGGCGGATGCGCCTCTACGACCTCCATACCCGGGCGCCGATGGGCCGGGAGATCTCCACGTGGAAGGCGCAGCTCGCCGGGCTGCGGCGGCTGGTCATGGCCGAGCGCGGGCCCCGGGTGGTGGCCGGTGACCTCAACGCCACGTCGGGGCACCGGGCGTTCCGCGACCTCCTCGGCCGCGACCTGCGGGACGCCCACGTCGAGCGGGGCCGGTGGTGGGTGACCACGTGGCCCAGCGACCGCCGCTGGTACCCGCCCCTGGCCCGCCTCGACCACGTCCTGGTCTCACCCGAGGTCGCCGTGCTCGACGTCCGCGAGGGGACGGGCCGGGGCAGCGACCACCGCCCCGTCGTCGCCGACCTCGCCCTGCTCTCGTGACGGTCCTCGGCCCGCCGGAGGCCAGGGGGCGTCGGTAGGGTCGTCCCATGGACGGCCGGCTCTCGGTGGTACGCCTGCCCCGGTGGTGGTACGTGGCGTGCCTGGCCCGCGAGCTGGGCCGCCGCCCGCTGGCCCGCACCGTGCTCGACACGCCGATGGTCCTCCACCGGGACGGGGCGGGACGGCCCGTCGCCCTCCTCGACCGCTGCCCCCACCGCAACGCGCCGCTGTCGTTGGGCCGGGTCGTCGACGGCGTGCTCGAGTGCCGGTACCACGGCTGGCGCTTCGACGGCGACGGGACGTGCCGAGCCGTTCCCGGGCTGTGCGCCGACGCCGACCGGCCCGCCCGCCGGGCCACCGCCTTCCCGGTCGCCGAGCGCGACGGGTTCGTGTGGGTGTTCCCGGACACCTCGGCGGCGCCCGACCGCGAGCCCTTCCGGTTCCCCCGGGCCGAGGACCCGGGCTACGTCACCGTGCGCCGCAGCCTGCGGGTCGCCGCGACCCTCCACGCCGCCCTGGAGAACACCCTCGACGTCCCCCACACCGCCTTCCTGCACCGTGGCCTCTTCCGGGGCGGCCGGGCGCCGGTCGAGATCGAGGTGGTCGTGCGTTCCGGCGGCGACCGGGTGGAGGCCGAGTACCTGGGCGAGCCCCGGCCGCCGGGCATCGCCGGGCGCGTCCTCGCCCCCCAGGGAGGCGTGCTGACCCACTTCGACCGGTTCGTCCTGCCGTCCATCGCCCAGGTGGAGTACCGCCTCGGCCGTCACCACCTGGTGGTGACCTCGGCGTTCACGCCGGTGTCGGACTTCGACACCCGTCTGCACGCGGCGGTCACCTTCCGGGGCTCCCTGCCCCCCGGTCTGGTGAAGGCGGTGGTGACGCCCGTGGCCAACCGCATCTTCGCCCAGGACCGCATGATCCTGCGGGCCCAGGCCGACACGATCCGTCGCTTCGGCGGGGAGCAGTTCGCGTCGACCGAGCTCGACGTGCTCGGCACCCACATCTGGCAGCTGCTGCGGCGGGCCGAGCGGGGGGAGGCGGGCGGCGGCGACGGGGCGGAGGCAGCCGAGCGGCGGGTCAGGATGAAGGTGTAGGCGCGGGGCCGGGCCGCATCTCCCCCACGACCCGCAGGTAGTTCGCGCCCAGCACCTTGCCCACCCGCTCGGCCGAGAACCCCCGGTCCCGCATGCGCTGGGCCAGCACGGGAAGCTGCGACACGGTGGCCAGGTCGCGCGGCGGGACGATCAGCCCGTCGAAGTCGCTCCCGATGGCCACCGCGTCCTCCCCCCCGACCCGAACCACGTGCTCGACGTGGCGCACCACGGCGTCGGCCCGACCGCTCCAGAAGCGATCGCCCAGGAAGCCCGAGTGGAACATGATCCCCACGACGCCACCCCGGTCGGCGACGGCGCCGATCTGCTCGTCGTCGATGTTGCGCCAGACGTCGTGGACGCCCCGCACGCCGGTGTGGGAGACGACGACCGGCAACGAAGGGTCGTGCACGGCGAGGGTGTCCCAGAAGCCCCGCCGGCTGATGTGGGCCAGGTCGACGATCACCCGGCGGGCGTTGCACGCCTCGACGAGGGCCGCCCCCATTGACGTGAGGCCGCCGTCCCGCCGGGGGGAGGGCGCGCTCGGCGCGCCAACCGCGGAGGCGGTGAGGTGCACCAGTGTGACCCGGGAGAGGAGTCCGGGGGGGAGGCGGTCGAGGTCGTCGGGTGAGGCCAGCGCGTTCCCCCCCTGCACGGCGAGGAAGCACGCCAAACGGCCTTTGGCCCGGGCCTGCCGGTAGCCGGCCAGGTCGGTGACCAGGGCCAGATCGTCGGGGTGGGCCTCGACGGTGGCGCGGAGGCGGGCCAGGTTGGCGAGAAGGGTCGCCGTGCGGCGGGCGCGGCGTCGGAAGGGGTTGGTCGCGACGCTGAGCACCACGCCGGTGAGCCCGGCCTCGGCCATCCGGGGGAGGTCGGCCTGGGAGAAGAAGCGGCCGCCGAGAGGCCCCGGACCGTGGATCGAGGCCAGGTCGTAGCCGAGGACCCGGCTCCAGATGAAGGACTCGACGTGGGCGTCGACCACGTCGGAGGCGGCGTAGACCTCCAGCGCCTGGCGCGAGACCCCGAGCTCGCGAGCCCAGCGGTCGGGCTCGGAACGGGCATCCGCACGGGTACGGGGCAGCGGCGCGATGCCCCGACGCTACGGCCGCCGCACCGCGCCGTCCCGCGTACTACGAGCAGCCGCTCGTCGTGCCGCAGCTCGAGCAGACGAAGCAGGCGCCGGCCCGCTGCATGACCATGCCGCACTGGTAGCAGTACGGGGCGTCGGAGGCGACCGGCTGGGGGCCGCGAACCTCGACGGCCGCCGCGGGTGCGGGCGCCGCCGGGCCCACCGGGGCCGGGTCGGGGACGACCTCGGAACCGGTGGCGCTCGGGGTGGCCTGCTCCTCGACGCCGGGGAGCGTGGGCTGCATGCGCTCGTCGACGGTGAGGATGCCGAGGTCGGCCCGCTCGTCGTAGGGCAGGTACTCGACGGCCAGGCGCCGGAAGATGTAGTCGACCAGCGAGCTGGCGAAGCGGATGTCGGGGTCGTCGGTCATGCCCGCGGGCTCGAAGCGCATGTTGGTGTACATGTCGACGAACGCCCGCAGGGGGACGCCGTACTGCAGGCCGTGGCTCACGGAGATGGCGAAGGCGTCCATGATCCCGGCCAGGGTGGAGCCCTGCTTGGCCACCCGCAGGAAGATCTCCCCGGGCCGGCCGTCGTCGTACTCCCCCACCGTCACGTAGCCGTGGCAGTCGGCCACCCGGAACGAGAAGGTCTTCGAGTTGCGGGTGCGGGGCAGCTTCTCCCGTACCGGCTCCCGGACCACCACCGTCTCCACCAGCTTCTCGGCCGGCGCGGCCCGGGCCGCGGCCGCCGCCGCGGCGGCGGCGATGGCGACGTCGGTCTTGGTGGCCGACAGGGGCTGGGCGACCTTGCAGTTGTCGCGGTACATGGCCACGGCCTTGAGGCCCATCCGCCAGGCGTCGATGTGGAGCTGCTCGACCTCCTCGACCGTGATCGACTCGGGGACGTTCACCGTCTTGGAGATGGCCCCCGAGATCCACGGCTGCACGGCCGCCATCATCTTCACGTGCCCGAGGTGGTGGATGACGTTGTCGCCCATGGAGCAGGCGAACACCGGTAGGTGGTCGGACCGGACGTGGGGCGCACCGACGATCGACTTGTGCTCGTCGATGTAGGCGACGATGTCGGCGACCTGCTGGGCCGAGTAGCCGAGCCGGCGCAGCGCCCGGGGGACGGTCTGGTTGACGATGGACATCGTCCCCCCGCCCACCAGCTTCTTGGTCTTGCACAGGCCGAGGTCGGGCTCGATGCCGGTGGTGTCGCAGTCCATCATGAGCCCGATGGTGTTGTGGCTCACGAACCCGTTGGCCACGTAGGTGACGTTGTCGGGAACCGAGAGGTCGTAGGTGAGCTCCTCGGGCCCGAGCTCGGTGGTGGCGACCCGGTCGTAGGTGAAGGTCAGCAGCCGGCCGAGCTCGGGGTCGCCCGTGTGCTGGTGGAGCCGCACGAGCGTGGCCCGGGAGAGGGTGCCGCCGGAGAGCTCCTCCAGGACGGCCTTGCGGAGGCGGCCCCGCTCGGGCAGGAGGCGCTCGATCAGCGGGGCGGGGACGGGCACGACATCGGGGCTGGGCGCCCGGCGGTCGTGGCCGGCGAGGACGGCGGCGTGATTGCGGCCGCTGACGAAGCCGACCTCCTCCAGCCACCGCCCGACCGACGACGTCTCGCCCAGGGTGAGGGTGACCGTCGCGCCGTCGCCCCGGCGGGTCGTGGGGTAGCCGAGGGCGAGCAGGAGGGACTGGACGTCGGCGGCCAGGTCGAGGTCGGTGGTCGACCACCGGGGCCGGCCGTCGACGACGGTGCCGGTGGCCTCGAACAGGCCCCGCAGGAAGGCGGCGTAGGCCCAGCGGTCGTTGGTGGCCAGGACGGGATCGGGGATGCCGGGCAGGCAGCCGGCGAGCCCGGTCGCCTCCCACCACCGGGCCAGGCGGGCCGATCGGAACTCGACGGCGACGGCGCCGTCGCGCACGGTCACCGCCGCGGGCATCCCGAAGGCGGCCTTGCCCAAGCGCTCGAGGCGCTCGATCACCTCGAAGTCGGCCTTGGCCGCGGTGAAGGAGAGCACGTCGCCGCCGACCGTCCCCGCGCCCCGGGCGTAGCCGGCCAGCTCGGCCAGCTCGACCGTCATCTCGGCCGGGACGTGGGCCGTCTCGTCGCCGGCCGTGGCCGG
>DASZOE010000588.1:0-2698 GCA_035550945.1 Acidimicrobiales bacterium | reverse complement strand
GCCCTGGGGCTCGGCCGCGCCCCGGTACCAGTGGGCTCCGGACAGCACCAGGTGGAGCCGCGCCCGGGTGCAGGCCACGTAGAGGAGCCGCCACTCCTCGTCGAGGCGCCGGCGCCGGATCACCTCCTCGATCTCGGTGCGGGTGGCGACCGCCGGCGACGGGATGCCGTCGTCTTCCCGCAGCCACCAGGGCAGGGCCGAGGAGTTGGTGAGGGCGTTCTCCCCCGCCCGGGCGTCGGGGAAGATGCGCGAGCTCCCCCGGCCCGCCAGGCCGGGGACGTGGACCACGTCGAACTCGAGGCCCTTGGCCTGGTGCACGGTCATGACCTTGACCGCGTCGACGTCGGTCTCGTGGGCCTCGGCGATGTCCTCCTCGGACTCGTCCAGGAGCTGCAGGTACTCGACGAAGGCGAGCAGCCCGGGATCGCCCTCGACGGGGGCGAAGCGGGCGGCCAGGTCGAGGAAGCGCAGGAGGTTCTCGCGGCCCCGCGCCCCCGCGGCGCGCCACAGGCCGCTGCGGTCGAGCACGGTCTCGGCCAGGTCGAGCACGGGCAGGCGGGCGGCCGCGGCGGCCAGGACCTGGCGCTCGGCGCCGAACTCCGTCACGCGCTCGCGCCCGGCGTCGGACAGGTCGGGCACGGCGGCCGGATCGGCCAGGGCGGCGGCGAGGAAGTCGCCCGCCCTCGGGCGTTGGCCCCCGGCGAGCGGCTCACGCCGGCGGCGCGCCTCGCGGGCCAGGGCGGCCAGATCACGGAGACCGAGGGCGTAGCGGGGCCCCCCGAGGATGCGCAGCAGGGCGACCGGCGGCGAGCGGTCGGCCAGCACCTCCAGCCAGGAGACGAGGTCGACGACCTCGGGGCGCTCGAGCAGGCCGCTGGCGCCCACCGCCTCGACCGGGACGCCGGCGTCCTCCAAGGCGGTGACGATGGGCCCGATCAGGCGGCGCTTGCGGCAGAGCACGGCCGTGCTCCCCCAGGGCGCACCGCGCGCCCGGATGTCGGCGGCGATGGTGACCGCCTCCTCGGCGTCGTCGGCGGCGAGGAAGCACTCGATGGTGGTGGGCGGGGCGCCCGGAGGAGCGACGAGCTCCTTGGGCAACGCCTCCGCGACCTGGGCATGGATGCGGTTGGCCAGCACGACGAGGTCGGGGCCGAACCGGAAGGTGGTCTCCAGGGGGAGGGGCGTGGCCGGCGGGAAGTGCCGGGGGAAGCTGAAGATGTTGGCCAGGTGGGCGCCCCGGAAGGCGTAGATGGACTGCATGTCGTCGCCCACCGCGGTGACGGCGGGGGCGGACGCCTCGTCGCCGGGCGCGGGATAGAGCAGCTCGAGCATCCGGCGCTGGGCGAAGTTCGTGTCCTGGTACTCGTCGAGGAGCACGACCGGGTGCTGCTCGCGGTGGGCCCGAGCCACGTCGGGGTGCTCGGCGAGGAGACGCACGGCGAGGGCGACCTGGTCGCCGAAGTCGAGGAGGTGGCGCTCGCGCTTGCGCCGCTCGTAGGCCCGCACCACCTGGCAGAGCTCGAGGCGCTTGGCCGCCGCGTCCTGCATCGACTTCCAGCGCCCCTCGCCGATGACCCGGTGGCAGTCGGCCTCGACGTCGTCGACGGCCACCAGGTGGTCGGCGCAGCGGGAGGCCAGAGCGAGGGCGTCGTCGAGGAGCACGTGGGGGGCCAGCGTGCCCCTGCGCCGGAAGCGGAACTCGTCGAACACCGCGAACAGGAGCTGCCACGACTGGGCCCGGTTGAGGACCGACGTGGACGGGTCGAGGTCCAGCTCGAGGGCGTGGTCGGCGACCAGCGACGCCCCGAAGGAGTGGTAGGTGGCGACGGTGACGTCGGCGTCGGGGCCCAGGGTGCGGCGCACCTGCTCCTTGAGGTTTCGGGCCGCCTTGTTCGTGAAGGTGAGGCCCAGGACCTGGTCGGGCCGGGCCGCGCCCGTGTCCACCAGGTGCAGGATGCGCCGGGCCATCACGGTGGTCTTGCCCGTGCCCGCCCCGGCGACGATGAGCAGGGGGAGCAGGGGCGCGCCGATGGCCTCCTCCTGGTCGGGGGTGGGAACGAACGGCCGGTCGGCGCCGGCCGGCGTCCCCGCCGGGGCGGAAGGCGCGGTCACGACGCGTCCCCCAACGTCACCCGGCCCTCCTTCTGCAGCGGGCAGAGTCGGTGGAACGAGCAGAGCCGGCAGTTGGCCTCGACCGAGGGTGCGAACTCCTCGGCCAGGATGCGCTCGGCCCCGGCGAGGATCCGGGCCTCGGTGACGGCCTCGTGGCCCGGCCCGACGGGCTGGTCGAAGGCGTGCATCGAGCGCAGGTACAGCAGTCGCAGCTGGGTGGGCGGCCCGAGGGCGGCGAGCTCGGGGTCGCGGGTGGCGGCCAGGTGGTAGACGGCGAGCTGCAGGTCGTCGGGCAGGTCGTCGGGCGAGGGCTCCTTGCGGCCGGTCTTGTAGTCGACGATGCGGATGGCCTCGCCGTCGACGGTCCGGTCGACGCGGTCGATGGCGCCGACCAGACGGAGCTCGCCCACGTCGATGTCGAACTCGTGCTCGGTCTTCAGCACCTCGGGCGGACTGGTGTCGCCCTCGGCCTCCCACCAGCCTTCGAGCATGGAGTAGTAGTCCCGCCGGCACTCCTCGATCTGCGGGCGGTAGCGGGCGATGTCGTCCCGCCAGTGCTCGGCGGCGAGGGTCAGCAGGGCCTCCT
>DASZOE010000587.1:0-2129 GCA_035550945.1 Acidimicrobiales bacterium | reverse complement strand
GGTACGGCGAGATCACGACCGAGCTCGCGCCGGCCGGGCCGTTCTACTACGCCGAGGGCTACCACCAGCAGTACCTGGCCAAGAACCCGGGCGGCTACTGCGGTCTCGGCGGCACGGGGGTGAGCTGTCCGGTGGGCCTGGCTCCGGCCGACTGAAGCCCGCCGGCCCCTTTCGGGCGGCCCGAACCGGAGGTACACTTCCGTCCAGGCCCCTCAGCAGCGCAGGGACTTCAGTTCCGCTCTGGTGGGAGGGTGCCTTGACGCTGGCGCAGGAGTTCTCGATCGGCTTCCGGCGAACCGACAATGCGGTCGTCGTCGAGGTCGCGGGGGAACTCGACCTCCATACCGCACCGGTGCTGCGCGACCGCCTCGTCGACGTCATCGAGGGCCAAGGCAACCGCTTCCTGGCCGTCGACCTGGAGGCGGTGGAGTTCATGGACTCGACGGCCATCCACGTGCTCGTGACGGCGTTGCGGCTGGCCCGTGAGCGGGGGGGAGACCTGACGCTGACGCGCGTACCCCCGTTCGCCCTCCGGGTCCTCGAGATCTGCGGCCTGACCAAGGTCTTCACCATCACGGCCTGAGGCCGGCACCGCGCCGTCAGGGTCGTGCCCGGCGGCCTCCAGGCCGTGTACGACCACCCGGTAGAGCACGCGCCAAGCGTTCGTGACCGGGGTGTCCGACGCCCACGACGGCTGACCATGACCGCCGAGGCGGTCACCGCCCTCGGGCCCCGGGACGCCACACGGATCGCCGCCAGCCCTCAAGTCTGCCCCCGCTCGTGTCGAAGGAACTCCTCGCCCGAGGCGAACGCGACGGAGCCGGACCTGGAGAGAGGGGCGGGTCGAGATCCCACGTCACACGTCCCATCCCACACCCGCGACCCGGGCCCGCCTGGCCGCCTTCGGCGCGGGGCTGGCGGCGGTCACCGTGCTCGGCGGCCTTCGCCTCGTAGCCGTGTCGGCCGCCCCGACCGGCGTCGGTAAGGTCGGTGCCGTCACCAGCACCGGCAGCCCGACGGCCACCCCCTCCTTCGGGATCCGAGAACCGGGTTCCACGACCTCCCCGACCCCGCCCACGACCACCACCGTGTCCCCCTCGTCCACGCCGGTGCTGTTCGGAGTCTCGACTCCCTCGGCGCCACGGGACCTCTCCGAGCTCGAGGCCTTCGAGCTGGGGGCCCAGAAGCGGGTCGGCCTGGTCATGTACTTCCAGGGATGGGCCCACCACGAGTTCGACGCCGGCCTGGCCCGCTCGGTGGCCGCCCGCGGCGCCGTCCCCGAGATCACCTGGGAGCCCTGGGACCACACGTCGGGCGTCGACCAGCCCCGGTACTCGCTCGCCAGCATCGCCGGCGGCGATCACGACGCGTACATCACCCGGTGGGCACGAGGCGCCAAGGCGTACGGCGGCCCGCTCCTCGTGCGCTTCGCCCACGAGATGAACGCCGACCACTATCCCTGGTCGGAGCTCGTCAACGGGAACCAGCCGGGCCAGTACGTCGCCGCCTGGCGCCATGTGGTCGACATCTTCCGCGCCGCCGGCGCCAGCAACGTCTCCTGGGTGTGGAGCCCGAACGTGTCCTACCGAGGCACCATCCCCCTCGCCCGGGTCTACCCGGGCGACGACTACGTCGACTGGGTGGCAGCCGACGGCTACAACGGCGGCACCGCCCTCCCTTGGGGTGGCTGGCTGAGCTTCACCGAGATCTTCGGCTCCACGCTGGACGAGCTGGCGTCGCTCGCTCCGACGAAGCCCGTCATGATCGGCGAGATCGCGTCGGCCGAGGCGGGGGGCTCCAAGCCGTCATGGATCACCGACTTCTTCGCCCAGATGGCGGCGCGCCCCCAGATCAGGGCGTTCGTCTGGTTCGACCACGACAAGGAGACGGACTGGCGGATCGAGAGCTCGCCGGCGGCAGCCCGAGCCTTCGCCGCCGGCGTGGCCGACCGCCGTTACGGCTGAAGCCGGCGAGGCGCTCGAGCGCCGTCGGAGGGTCAGGCCTCCGGGCTCCGGTCAGGAGCGGTCCGCCGACCGGCGACGGCGAGGAACACCACGCCGCCGCCCCGCAGCACCAAAGCGGCGGCGGCGACGAGCGCGATGTTCGCTCCCGTGAAGGCCACGCCGCCC
>DASZOE010000586.1:0-6934 GCA_035550945.1 Acidimicrobiales bacterium | reverse complement strand
GATGCCGGCAACCGGTTCAGGCTGCTCCTTGATGTAGGTAGAGGAAGTTTGAACACGGCGTCGTACCCTGGGATGGTGACGAAGGAGCAGCTGGCACTGATCACGAGCGATCCGCAGATCCTGCACGGGCAGGCCAGGGTGGCGGGGACGCGGGTGACGGTCAGCGTGGTGCTCGACTGTCTGGCCGCCGGGATGAGCGAGGCGGAGATCCTGGCCGAGTACCCAACCCTGACGGCCGCGGGAATCCGGGCGGCCGCTGCCTACGGCGCCGCCCTCGCCCGCGAGGAGCTCGTCCCGCTCGATCCGCGGGGGTGAAAGTCAAGCTCGACGAGAACCTGCCCGTCTCGCTGGGCGAGGTTCTCGCCGCTCACGACCACGACGTCGACACGATCATCGCTGAGGACCTAGTCGGCTACCCAGACGCCGAAGTGGCGGCGGCGGTCCTGACCGACGGGCGGCTGCTCATCACACTCGACAAACGCTTCGGCGACATCCGGGCCTACCCGCCTGGGACGCATCCCGGCATCCTCGTCCTGCGCCTCGCCGACGAGTCCGCCGTCGCGATCCGCCGGTGGTCACCGACCTGCTCGCCCACCACCGCCTCGACGACCTCGCCGGCACAGTCACGGTCCTGCACCATGGCCGGCTCCGCATCCGGCTCCCCTGAGGCGCCGTCGGGAAGGGGCGGCGTCTAGCTGACGGCGTGGCCGTCGAGGAGCGGGTCGTCGACAACGTCGGCATCGGAAGCTGCTTGGAACGCGCTGCCCAGGTCCCCGATCGTCATCCGGCGGAACAGGTCCCTCCCTTCGGCGCCGACGCGGGAGTCACCGGCCCGGCGCCGTTCCTCGGAGAGATCTGGCCCTTCGCTCATCAACTCGATTCTGGCCTACCCCGAGGAGTTGGCGGTGGCCGAAGCGTCTCCTGACCATCTGGCTGAGGGCCGCACCTATCAGCGGTTTCCGGACGGATCGGGTGACGGACGGCTAGAGCACATCGCCGGCATTCCCGGACGGTCGGGATCGTGGTGCATCATTGAGCCAGTGGCGCGGCCTCCGTTCTCGGTACACGTCGCCACAACGGGCTGCGCGACGAAGAAGGGAGAACCACCACGATGACGGTTCAGCGGATGGACAACGTCGGCATCGTGGTGGAATCCCTCGATGCCGCTATCTCGTTTTTCGCCGAGCTCGGTCTCGAGCTCGAAGGGCGAGCCGCAATCGAAGGGGGCTGGGCAGAGCGCGTCACGGGGCTGCACCCCCTGCGCGTCGAGATCGCCATGATGCGCACGCCGGACGGCAACAGCCGGCTCGAGATCTCGCGATTTCTCACGCCGCCTACGGTCGCCGATCACCGGAACGCCCCCGTGAACGCTCTCGGCTACCTGCGGATCATGTTCGCCGTAGACGACATCGACGATATGCTTGCCCGGCTCGCCAAGCACGGCGCGCAGCTTGTAAGCAGCGAAGTGGTCCAGTACGAAGACGCCTATCGGCTCTGCTACATCCGTGGGCCCGAAGGACTTCTGATAGGGCTGGCCGAGCAGATCAGCTAGCGGCCCGTCGCAGCCGACGGCGACCGACTCAGACGTCCGGCGCAGCGGGTCGAGCGGCTCAACCTCCTGGCCGGCACCCTCGAGGTCGCAGCCTCAGTGTGGGAAGGCAAAACGGAGATGGTGATCGGACCACCGAAGAGCGGCAAACGCCCGACGCTCACCATCCCTCGATTCCTGGCCGAAATGCTCGGCGAGCACATCGGTGTACGTCGCGCGTGTCGCTGAGGGGGGTTGTGGTTCTACCCCCAATAAACGCGACCTCCTGCGTACGCGCAGTGGCCGGTATCCATGGGATCGGCCCCGACGAAGAGCCGCACCGTCAGCAGCAACCAATGCGAAGAAGGAGCAACAGCATGCGAGGAGCAGTCCTGCACGCCCCCCGCGACGTCCGAGTCGAGGAACGCGACAGCCCCACCATCGTCGTCCCCACGGACGCCATTATCCGGCTGTCCGCCACATGTGTGTGCGGCTCGGACCTGTGGCCATACCGCGGGATCGAAGACGTGGACGGTCCGCGAGCCCTGGGGCACGAGTACGTGGGCATCGTCGAGGAGGTCGGCGACGAGGTCACCACGATCGAGCCCGGCCAGTTCGTCGTCGGCTCCTTCTGTGCCTCCGACAACACCTGCGAGCTCTGCCGCGCCGGGTACCAGACCTCGTGCGTCCATGCCGAGTTCATGGACGCCATCGGAACGCAGGCGGAGCTGGCACGCATCCCCCTCGCTGACGGCACCCTCGTCGCCACTCCCGGCATGCCCACCGACGACCTCGTCCCCAGCCTGCTCACCGCCTCCGACGTCCTCGGCACCGGATGGTTCGGCGCCGTCGCCGCGCAGGTCGGCCCCGGCAAGACGGTCGCCGTCGTCGGTGACGGCGCCGTCGGCCTCCTCGCGGTCCTGGCCGCCAAGCAACTCGGCGCCGAACGCATCATCGCGATGAGCCGTCATGAGCCTCGGCAGAACCTCGCCCGTGAGTTCGGTGCGACCGACATCGTGCCCGAGCGCGGCGACGACGGCGTCGCTCGCGTCAAGGCCCTCACCAACGGCCTCGGTGTGCACTCGGTCATCGAGGCGGTCGGCACCCAGGAGTCGATGATGCAAGCCATCCGCTCCACCCGCCCCGGCGGCCACGTGGGCTACGTCGGCGTCGCTCACGACGTCCAGCTCCCAGGCGAAGAGCTGTTCTTCTCCCACGTCCACCTCCACGGCGGCCCTGCCCCCGTCCGTCAGTACCTGCCCGAGCTGATCGACCTGATCTGGAACCGCACCATCGACCCCGGCAAGGTCTTCGACCTGACCCTGCCGCTCGAGCAGGCCGCCGAGGGCTACAAGGCGATGGACGAGCGTCGAGCCATCAAGACGCTCCTCACCATCTGATGGCCCGCACCAACGACCTGGCCCACACCAACGACGCGAGGACCCCCACGATGCCACGAACGCGAACGGGCGCTTCGCGGGCCAGGTCGCCTTCGTCACCGGTGCCGGCAACGGCACCGGACGCGCAACAGCGATCGCCTTCGCGCGCGAAGGCGCCAGCGTCGTCGCCGCCGACCTCACCGAGGAGCACGTCGGCGAGACCGTCCGACTCATCCAGGAGTCCGGCGGCACCGGCCACCGCCGTCGGCTGCGACGTCACCAGCAGCGACCCGATCCAGGCTGGCGGCGCTGCGGCAGACCACCGACGCGTTCGGCCGGATCGACGTCGCCTTCAACAATGC
The DNA here is from genome assembly GCA_035550945.1 of Acidimicrobiales bacterium. Classification (GTDB taxonomy): domain Bacteria; phylum Actinomycetota; class Acidimicrobiia; order Acidimicrobiales; family AC-14; genus DASZOE01. The sequence goes on along the minus strand of DASZOE010000586.1, from coordinate 3,665 downwards.
CGGCGTCGAACAACTCAGCACCCCCGCCGCCGAACTCACCGAGTCGGAGTGGGACCGCGTGCTCGACACCAACCTCCGCGGAGGCTTCCTGTCCATGAAGCACCAGATCCCCCTCATGCTCGAGCAGGGAGGTGGCGCGATCGTCAACACCTCCTCCGGCGCCGGGGTCAAGGGGTTCCCCGGAGGAGCCGCCCACGGAGCCTCCAAGTTCGGCGTCATCGGCCTCACCAAGACCGTGGTTACGGGCGCCTGGGCTTCGGTGGCTCCAAGCCCATACATCGGGCTGTCCCAGGGGACGATCCGCCCTCATCCGGCCCGGCGCCCGCCAGCGCCGGATGGCGCCACCAGTTGCGATCTCGAGGCTTCAGGTCGCATGCGCGCTGTCGGATGGCATGCTTGCGTGCGCGGCCAGGAAGTCCTCCCAGGTCCGCGGCCTACGGCCCGGTTCGGCCTCGCGCAGGCGACCGTTCCGCATGTTCGGGTGGCGCCATCCCACGCAGCAGCGCCGGGCGCGATCCCACGCAGCGTGCGCCGTACGTCGTCATGTCCGTGCTCGTTCCGGGTCACCCGGACTGGCGTGTTGATCTCATCGAAGGTTGGGACGGACGACGGGTTCGTGACGAAGCCTACGACGCACGGCGCTTGCTGAGCTCACCCGGCATCCCCTCACGTGGTCGCGCGGGCGACCGACGTCGTCCCGACACGCCCTTCCGTGGCGTACTCGCGAGAAGCGTCCCGGCAGGTGGCTGCTCGAACGGACACTGCGGCGCAACCCGACTGGGGAGCCACGGTCGAGGAGTTCCACGTACTCGCCCGATCGATGCCACACGTGACGGTCGCGACTGGCAGCGGAGGCAACCCGTCTACCAGATGGGCGGCAAGTCCTTCGTGTCTTTCCGCAACCCTCGCCCGACGCGGTGGACCCCGAAACGAGCGAACGGTACGACGACCTGATCGTGATCTGGGTCGGCTCGGTGGGGGACAAGCAGGCGCTGGTCCAAGACGAGACGTTGCCGTTCTTCACCACGCCCCACTTCGACGACCACCTGTCGGTGCTGGGCGGGCGTCCCGCCTCGGCGAGGTGAGCCGTCGGGATCTGGGGGAGCTCGGCCTGGACGCCTGGCTGTCGCGAGCCTCTGCGCGGCGGGCCGCCGCGTGGCTCGCCGAGCACGGCCTCCGATGAGCCGCCGTTCGCCTCCCCTTGCGTCGTGGAGCCGATGAGTTCTCGACGTGGGAGCGGTCTAAAGTACCGGAGCAGCGAACCTACCATGTGGACGAGGCACGAGACGGCCAGTTCGTCGACCTTTGCTTCCCGCGAGCCGCAGACAGGAGACAACGTCATAGCCGACCGACGAGCCGTCCGCCTCGATCCCCGCCGAAGCTCACGGGGCGAACGGCGCCAGCGGGAGGGTGAAGGTCATCATGGACATGCGGATCGAGGTCATCATCCTGCCCGTCGCGGACGTGGCTAGGTCGAAGGCGTTCTACGAACAGGTCGGGTTCGTCTGCGACACCGACCACGAACCGAGTGAGGACTTCCGTATCGTGCAGCTCACACCGCCGGGTTCCGGATGCTCGATCATCGTCGGCAAGGGCATTCCACAGGGCGAGCCGGGATCTGTGCAGGGCACGTACCTCGTCGTGGAGGACCTCCCCGCAGCAGTCGCGGAACTGACCGGACGCGGTATCGACGTCAGCGACCCGTTCCACTTCGGTTCCGATGGTCAGATCGCAGGGCTCGATCCGGATCGCGCCCCCTACGCGTCCTTCGCGACGTTCAGCGACCCCGACGGGAACTCCTGGCTGGTCCAGGAGGTCCCGTCGGGCGGTGCCCTCCGGTGACCTCACCGGTGGGACGGCACGACCTGACGCCCACCGTCACGCTCGGCGAGCTCGGGAAGGCCGCGCGCGACGCCGCCGGGTGGCACGAGTGTCTCGATCTTCTCGCGCCAGGTTGGCCGATCACCTCGACGCGCTCGACGCTCTACGGGAGATGGGCGCCGCGGACGCGGACGCTCACCACCGGATCGCGCTCCGTCAAGCCATCGCGACATGGCTCGGTCGGCTCGCCCCGGACAGCTCCGCCGACGAGGTCACCCATCTGGGCGCGACTCGACCTCGGACGGAGCTTGATCGACTGGGACGCCGACCTTGCCGCGAAGCTCCTCCGAGAAGCCGCTGTCCGTGGCCAGTCCTCAGGGGCGGTCACGGAAACCAGGCTTGCAGCACGCCTGCTTCGACGAAGCGGTCAGCGCACCTGGCACCGAACCTCCCACCCGGAAGCGGTCGCAGGGCTCGACGGGCTGAGCTCTCGCGAACGCGAGACGCGGGCCTGATCTCGGAAGGTGCGAGCAAACCCCGAGATCCCCCAGACCCTCTTCCTGTCTCGCAAGACCATCGAGCGCGACGTGTCCAAATCTTCCTCAAGACGGGTGTCAAGAACCGCACACAACTCGCCGCACGGTTCGGGGCGCGGATAGACGGACGACCAGGTGATGTTCAAGAGCGACGGAGCGAAGCAAGGCCGCAGATAGGTCGACGGGCCAGCCGAAGCGCCGTCAACTATGAGTGGCAGCATGTCATTCGGAACCCGCCGAAGCCACGGTTAGAGGACAGACGGCTGCGGTGCTCGCCTTCGCGCCGTCCGCGTGGGTATGTCAACCCGAGGTGGCCCCACCGTGACGGTCTGAAACGGACCCAGCCAGCGCTGCACCGCAGCCCGGATGTCGACGGTTCAGTGCCCGGTTGTCGCCCGCTCACTGGGAAACGGAGCGGACGGGTCTAACGGGACGTGGCCGCCGCGAAAGCGTGCGCGACCTGCGGCGTCACCGGTAGAGGTTCCTCGTGCGGGACGTCGGGTGTGCCGCTGCAGCGGCTGTATGGTTGCTTGGACCGGCCGCCGGTGGCGATGAGCTTCCGTCTCGCCATCAGTCACCACAGCGAGTCCACGAGCCCACAGGGGACGCTTGAGGCGGTATTCAGGAACGTTGGAGGCCGACCGTGCAGCCGAACGAGATCAGCGAGGTTCTGAACCGTCCGATGAGCCAGGAGCTTCTGGCCCGTGACCTGACCCGCCTGGCCTACGTCGCCAAGGACGGGACGCCCCGGACCATTCCGATCGGGTTCACCTGGAACGGCTCCCAGCTCGTCATGTGCACCGCGAAGAACGCCCCGAAGCTCCCGGCCCTGCGCAAGAACCCGACGGTTGCCCTGACGATCGACACCGAGGTGCACCCGCCCAAGATCTTGCTCATCCGCGGTCGGGCCGAGCTGGACGTCGTCGAGGGCATCCCGGACGAGTATCTCGAGGCGAGCGGCACCTACGAGATGACGCCCGAGCAACGGGTCGAGTGGGAGGCCGAGGTCCGCTCGCTCTACGACGGCATGGTCCGCATCGTCGTGACCCCGACGTGGGCGAAGCTGATCGACTTCGAGACGACTCTGCCGAGCGCGGTCGAGGAGCTGGTCCGGCAGCGGGACGAGCGTCGGCGCGCCTGAGCGCCGCGAGGTCGCCCGCGTTGGCTGGATCGCCCAGGCCTCAACCCCACCGCGGTGCGCGGACAAGGCCTACTCCTGCCGGCCGCACCGGGTGCCGATCGAGAAGCGGCGCTCCGACGCGGCTGGGTCTGGCTCACCACCGTGCCCTTCGCGCCTCGGACGCGAAG
>DASZOE010000585.1:0-10296 GCA_035550945.1 Acidimicrobiales bacterium | reverse complement strand
CGCCCGCCCTCGTGCGGCCGCTGCTCCTCCTCTTCCCCGACGCCCGCCTCGTCCACGTCGTGCGCGACGCCGACGAGACGGCCGCCGTCCTCGCCCGGCGCTCGGCGGCCGTGCCCGAGCCGCTCCCGATCGTCGGCGCGTACGGAGCGTGGCGAGACGGCGTCAGGGCCGGGCTGGAGTGCGAGCGCGTCGCCGGCGCCCGGCGCGTGCTGCGCGTCCGGTTCGGCGAGCTGGTGCTCCGGCCCGGCGACGTGCTCGAGGAGTGCCTGCGGTTCGTCGGCGTCGACGGGGGACCCGACTGCGCCCGACTGCTCGAGCGGTTCCGGGTCGCCGTCCCGGTCCGCAGCGGCGGGGCCCGTGGCGATGCGCCCAGCGCCGAGGTGCGGGAGCTGAGCACCGCACTGTGCGGGCCGCCCCGGCTCGCCTCCGGGCCTCCGCCGCCGGCGCCCGTTCCGACGCCCGCCGCAGAGGCCGCCGTCCCCGTCCCGGTCACGGGACCCGCGGCCGCGGCCGCGCCACCGTCGCCCCTGCCCGACCACGTGTCCCGGCCCGCGGCCCTGCTGCGGAGCAGCCTGCCGCCGGATGCCGTGGTCGCGGTCGTGACCAAGGGCGAGGGCCGCTTCCTCGAGCTGGACGGCTTGCAGGTGCGGCACCTCCCCGAGACGGCGGAGGGGGAGTGGGCCGGCTACCACCCCAAGGACACCGCGGAGATCCTCGGCCACCTCGGCGACCTGCAGCGCCGGGGCGCCCGCTACCTGCTCATCCCCGCCTACGCCTCCTGGTGGCTGAACCACTACGAGGGGCTGCGCGCCCATCTCCTCGCCAGCGGTTCCCTCGTGGCCGAGAGCCGGGTGGCGGGCTCGCTGTTCGAGCTCGGAGGGGAAGGGCGCGAGCCCGCGGTCGAGCCCTCGAAGGAGCCCGCCGCCGGTCCTGCGGTCGAGCGGCGACCCCGGCGAGGCCATGCCTCGGACGGCGGCTTCGACGTGGTGATGTTCTGGAAGCAGCACGACACGGGGCTGTACGGGCGGCGCCACGACATGCTCATGAAGCACCTGGCCCGGTCCCCGAGCGTGGGGAAGGTAGTGCAGTTCGACGCCCCGGTGGACCTCGCCTCCCTCCGCCGCCGCGACGACGAGGTCCCCACCCACAACGCCCTGCTCGAGCAGCTGGCCCTGGCCCGCGTCGGTGGCGTCGAGACCGTGCCGGGACTGCACCAGTACTCGTTCGTGTACGGCGGCGACCGGCGGGGTGACCGCGAGCTGGCCACCCGCGACGAGTACGCCGTCCACGTCAAGGACGCGCTCGCCCGCCACCAGATCGGCGAGCGCCCCGTCGTGTTCTGGGTCTACCCGAAGAACTTCGACTTTCCCGGCATCGCCCGGGACTTCGGTCCCGACCTGATCGTGGCCGACGTCGTGGACGACCACCGGACCTGGTTCCGGTCCGGTGGTGGTGACGAGCAGCGAGTCCTTGGGAACTACGAGGCCATCGCCCGCTCGGCCGACCTCGTCCTCGTCAACTGCGAGCCGATGAGCGAGCTCATGGCGGGCATGGCCGGGGAGGTCCACCTCGTTCCCAACGCCGCCGAGTACCCGGACCCGCTGGCCAGCGAGGCGGTGGAGGTCCCCGAGGACCTGCGGGGGCTGGAGGGCCCGGTCGTCGGCTACGTCGGCAACCTCTCCAGCCGGATCGACGTCGAGCTCCTCGACCGCCTGGCGACCCGACGGCGGGACTGGAACCTGGTCCTCATCGGCTCGGCCCACGCCGGGCGGGCCGTCACCCCCCTCGCCCGCCATCCGAACGTGGCCCTCCTCGGGCCCCGGCCCTACGAGGACGCCAAGCGCTACATCCGGGCGTTCGACGTCGCCCTCATCCCCCACCTGGACGACGCCATGACCAGGGCCATGAACCCCCTCAAGGCATTCGTGTACTGCGCCCTCCAGGTGCCGGTGGTGTCGACCGACATCGCCAACCTCGGGGAGCTGCGCCCGCTGGTCGAGGTGGCCTCCGGTCACGACGACTTCATCGCCAAGGTCGACGCTGCCATCCGGGCCGGACGGGCGCCGATCGGGCCCGCAGCCGACGCCATCCTCCGCCGCAACTCGTGGGAGAGCCGGGCCCGGGTGATCACCGCCCTGCTTCAGGCCGCGCTCCGACGGAGCACGGACAGGTGAAGGGACCGGCCTCGACCGCGACCACGTCGGCGCTCGACGCCGCTCGGGAGTCGCTCGCCGCCGTCGACCTCTCGTGGCTGCAGCCCGAGGCCGAGCGCCACAGCTGGACGCTGGCCGACGACACCCTCCGGTTCCTCACCGGCGTCGTCGCCCACCTGCGGCCCGCTCGGGTGGTGGAGTTCGGTTCCGGGCTGTCGACGCGTGTGCTCGCCGCCGCCGCCGCTGCCTCCACCAAGCCCGGGGCGTCCGCCACCGTGGTCGCCCTCGAGAACGACCCCCTGTTCGCACGGCGAACCACCGCCGCCCTGGCCGCCGACGGTGCCCTCGGCCGAGCCCGCGTCGAGCTCACCCACCTCGTCGTGCGCCGCTGGTACGGGCGGAACGTGCCCGTCTACGACCTCCCGAAGACGGTCGGGGAGGCACCGGCTCCCCAGCTGGTGCTGGTCGACGGACCGCCGCTGCCCCTCGGCGGACGGGCCGGGTCGCTGCTCCAGGCCGTGCACCTGGCCGAGGCGGGCTCGCTCGTGCTGCTCGACGACGCCGACCGGCCGAGCGAGCAGGCCGCGCTGGCCATGGCCCAGAAGGTCTTCGGCTCGTGCATCGAGATCTCCGTGCTGGACGGGTTCGCCAAAGGCCTGGCCGCCGTCGTCGTACACCGGGCCGTCGGTGGATCGGCCCTGCCTCCCACCTTCCCAGGAGGGAGCCCCTGATGGAAGATCATTCCGTGCAGCTCTGCGCCCGTCCCGTGTTCGTGATCGGCTCCCCCCGCTCGGGGACGACGGCGCTGGCCCGGGCCCTGGGTCGCCACACGGGGCTCTGGACCTCGCACGAGTCCTATCTCCTCCACAAGCTCTACGGCGACGACCGGGCCAACGACGCCTGGCGGCGGGACGCCGAGCGCGAGCAGGCGCCCAGCTGGTTGAAGACCGAGGCCGTCGGGAGGGAGGAGTTCCTCGGCTACCTGGGGGCCGGTATCAACGCGCTGTACACGAGCCGCAGCGGAGGCCGGCGGTGGGTCGACCAGACGCCGCTGAACACCCTCATGGTCGACGACCTCGGCCACATGTTCCCGGGAGCGGGGTTCGTGCACATCGTCCGCGACGGGCGGCGCGTCGTCGAGAGCATGAGCCACTTCCTGGCCAAGTTCGAGGGGCGTCCCGGGGCCCGCAAGTACGTTCCCGGGTGGGCGACGGACTTCGGGGAGGCCTGCCGCACCTGGCGCCACTGGACCGAGGTCGCCCACGGCTTCTGCGAACGGAACCCGGAGCGGGGGATCACCGTCGTCAACGAGCGGTTCGCGGAGGCGCCCGGTGAGACGTTCACCGAGCTGTTCGGCTTCCTCGGCGTCGAGTGGGAGGACGGACCGGTCGAAGCGATGACCGGTGACCGGGTGAACTCGAGCTTCGTGGGGACCGCCGCCTCCGCCGCCGACCGGGGCCTGCCCGAGTGGGACCCCGAGCGCCGGACGACCTTCGTCGCCGAGGCCGGCGACGTGATGGTGGCCCTCGGGCTGGCCAGCCCCGAGGCGCTGCGGGCCTGGGCGGCGGGAGAAATCTCGGTCAGCGAGGCGCCGACGCGGAGTGGACGCCGACGGTGACCGGCGTCCTCCGGCAGGAGGGTGTGCCCGCCTTCGTTCTCATCCGCCCTCCCCGGCGGCCACGGGCAGCCCGGCGCGCTTCCACTCGGGGAACCCGTCGATCAACCGCCGGGCTCGGTATCCCCGCCGGGCCAGCTCGCGTACGGCGTCGTCGGCGTACACGCAGTACGGCCCACGGCAATAGGCCACGACATCGGTGTCCTCGGGCAGGGCCCGCAGGTGGCGGCGGAGCTCGGTGATTGGCACCGACCGGGCTCCGGCGATGTGGCCGGCCGCATACTCGGCCGGGGGACGGACGTCGAGCACGAGGACCTCGCGACGCCTGAGCCTGGCCGCCAGCTCGTCCCGGTCCACCACGTCGACGCCGTCCCGGTCGCCCAGGTACGCCTCCGCCAGGCGTTCGAGCCCGACCACGTGCTCGCCGGCCACGTCGCGAAGGGCGGCCCAGAGCTCGCCCACTCGGGGGCTGGCCAAGCGATAGAAGATGCGGGTCCCGTCCCGCCGGGTCGTGAGAAGCCCCACCCGGGCCATCGCCCGCAGGTGGTGCGACGTGTTGGCGACGCTCTGGCCGATCTCCCCGGCGATCTCGTCCACCGACCGCTCGCCCTGATCCAGCAGGTCGACGATCTCGGCCCGACGGCCGCTGGCGAGCGCCTTGGCCAGCTCGGCGAAGCCGTCGAACAGCGCATCCTTGGCGGCCCTGTCATGCACGGAACGATCATCGCTCGAGCAGGGACCCTTGTCAAGTATTCAAACAAGCTCTTGACAACTCGGCTCCTCGCCCCGATCATTGGCGCGAGGCGGAGGAAGGGAGGAAGCCGATGACGTCCGGGACCGGAGGTCCGACAGCAGTGGGCACGGGCGAAGTCGTTCCCGTGAGCTTCGTCGACGAGGGGCTCGGGAACACCTCGTACCTGCTCGACGTCGGCGACGGCCGCGCCGTCGTGGTCGACCCGCGGCGCGACGTGACGCCCTACCTCATGGCCGCCGAGCGGTCGGGCCTGACCATCGCCTTCTCGCTCGAGACGCACCTGCACGCCGACTTCCTCACCGGCAGCCGCGAGCTCGCCGCCCACGGCGCCAGCGTCCTCGCGTCGCGGGCCGCAGAGCTCGAGTGGCCGCATCGGGGGTTCGCCGACGGCGACGAGGTCGACCTCGGCGGCCTGCGGGTGCAGGCTCTGGCCACGCCCGGCCACACGCCGGAGCACCTCAGCTGGCTGGTGCGGGACGGCGGGCGACCGGTGGCCCTCTTCTCGGGAGGGGCCCTGCTCACGGGTGCTGTCGCTCGAACGGACCTCATCGCGCCGGATCGGACGGAGGCGCTGGCCCGAGCCCTCTGGCGATCCCTGCAGGAGAGCATCCTGACCCTGCCCGACGACCTGCCCGTGTACCCCACCCACGGTCCCGGCTCGTTCTGTACGGCGCCGACGGACGGTGCCCGGACGACGACGATCGGCCGGGAACGCGCCGCCAACGCGCTTCTCGCCGCCCCCGACGAAGACGCGTTCGTCGCCGCCGTCCTGGACGGGTACGGCTCCTACCCGCCCTACTTCCTCCGCCTCCGGGAGCGGAACCGGGTCGGGCCTGCGATCCTCGGCTCCCCGTTCCCGCCTCTTCCGGCACTGGCCGTCGACGAGGTGCGCCGCCGGCTGGATGGCGGCGCCGTGCTCGTCGACGCCCGCCCGGTCAGAGCGTGGGCCGCCGGGCATGTCCCCGGCGCGTTCTCCATCCCGCTGCGCCCGCAGTTCGCGTCCTGGCTCGGATGGTTGGTGGACGACGATCAGCCCTTGGTGTTCGTCCTCGACCCCGACCAGGACGGCTCGGAGCTCGTCCGGCAGGCACGGACGATCGGTTACGAGCAGCTCGTCGGCGTTCTCGCCGGTGGCGTCGACGCCTGGCGGGCGGAAGGTCTGCCCGTGGCCGTCACCGAGGTGGTTCCCGCCGCCAGCGTGGACGGACCCGTCGTCGACGTCCGGCAGGCGAGCGAGCATGCCGCCGGCCACCTTCCCGGGGCGGTGCACGTCGAGCTGGGCGACCTTTCCGGCCAGATCTCGGCCCTGCCCCCGGGCCGGTTGGCGACGATGTGCGGCCACGGGGAGCGGGCCGCCACCGCGGCCAGCGTGCTGGAACGGGCCGGGCGGGACGGAGTGGCGGTCGTCCTCGGAGGGCCGACGGACTGGGCGGTCGGCGGGCGGCGCCTGGCCACCGGTTCCTGACCGGGGCGGTGCGGCCCCTGCGGCTGGGCATCAGGGCCAACCTCGCCCAGTTCAGCCTGCTCGTCGCGGTGAACGCTCTGGTCGGCGGGATGTTGGGCCAGGAGCGGACGGTGCTCCCGTTGCTCGCCGAGGAAGAGTTCGGCCTGGGCGCCTTCACCAGCGGGTTGACGTTCATCGTCGCCTTCGGAGTGGTCAAGGCGCTCACCAACTTCGCGGCGGGCGCCCTCTCCGACCGCTACGGCCGCAAGCCCGTGCTCGTGGCCGGCTGGCTCGCCGGTGTCCCCGTCCCCCTCTTGCTCATCGCCGCGCCGTCATGGGCTTGGATCATCGTCGCCAACCTGCTCCTCGGGGTGAACCAAGGCCTCACGTGGTCCACGACCGTGATCATGAAGATCGACCTCGCCGGGCCGGAGCGCCGAGGCCTGGCGATGGGCCTGAACGAGGCCGCCGGCTACGGAGCGGTCGCCGTCACCGCCGCCGCGACCGGGTGGATCGCCGCCCGCCACGGGCTGCGGCCCGAGCCGTTCTTCCTGGGTCTCGCCTACGTCGCCCTGGGGTTGGGCCTTTCGGCCCTCGCCGTCCGCGAGACGAGGCCCTTCGCCGAGCATGAGGCCGGCGACGGCCGTCAGGTCGCGAGCAGTCGGGTTCCGGCACGCGAGGTCTTCGCCCTCACCAGCCTCCGGGAGCCGGCGCTCTCCGCGGTCAGCCAAGCAGGACTTGTGAACAATCTCAACGACGGGGTGGCCTGGGGCCTGTTCCCGATCGTCTTCGCCGGTCACGGCCTCGGCACGGCCGCCATCGGCGCGCTCGTCGCGCTGTACCCGGCCGTCTGGGGGGTGGGCCAGTTGGTGACCGGGCCCCTCTCGGACCGCTGGGGACGCAAACCGCTCATCGTCGGCGGCATGGCCGTGCAAGCCCTGGCGCTCGCTGCCATCGCGAGCTTCGCCGGCTTCGGCCCGTGGGCGGCGGGGACGGTGGCGCTGGGACTGGGAACGGCGATGGTCTATCCCACGCTCTTGGCCACGATCGGCGACGTCGCCCATCCCCAGTGGCGGGCGTCCGCCGTGGGCGTGTACCGGCTGTGGCGCGACAGCGGCTTTGCGCTGGGCGCTCTTCTCGCCGGTGTCGTCGCCGACCTCGTCAGCGTCGATGCCGCGATCTGGACCGTCGCCCTTCTCACGGCCGGGTCCGGCGTCGTGGTGGCGATGCGCATGTACGAGACCCGCCCGGGCCGGTCTGCTCCGGTGAGGGTCGGACCCGTCGCCGTCGGCTAGGGCCCGAAGACGCAGGGTGGCGTCCCGGTGATGGCCTGGTTCGCCGACCACACGTTGGTGCCGCAGTCCGGCGTGCCGTCGCGCAGGTCGAAGAGGCGGTTGTTGGTGGCCACGTTGCGCCGGATGACGTTGTTCGCCGGAGCCGGGAAGCTCCCCGCCGCGCCCCGGATGAAGATCCCGTTCCCGGCGATGGGACCGAAGCCGTTGTAGCGCACCTGGTTGTCCTCAATGACGTTGCGGCTGGCACCGGCGAAGGCCGTGATCCCCTCCCGGTTGTTCTGCAGGACCGAGTTGTGGCTGACGACGTTGTCGCTCGCCCCGGCGAAGAGCTGGATGCCGTCGAGCGCGCTGCCCTGGACGAGGTTGTAGCGGATGGTGTTCGCGTTCGACGCGCTGAAGCCCACGTTCTCCACGCGGATCCCCGACGTGCTCGTCGTGGACTGGTTGTTGCCGGTGATCTGGTTGTGCTCGATCAGGTTGTTGGACGACCGGATCAGGGAGATGCCGCTGTAGGGACCGTTGTTCCGGATCCGATTGTGGCTGATGGTGTTGCCGGTGCTGTTGAAGACGGCGACCCCGTCGCCGAAGTCGGTGGCGAAGCTGCCCCGGTTGTCCACCAGGGTGAGCCCCGTCACCGTGTTCCCCGAGCCGCCGGTGATGGCCACGCCCGCGTCGAACTGGGTGATGGTGCCGTTCCTGACGGTGACCCCGGTGCGGCCGGTGATGTCGACGCCCGGTCCTTCGCCCGTGGCCGGGGTGCCACTCAGGGTGAAGCCGTTCAGGTCGAGGGTGACGTTGTTCGCCCCGATCACGAGCCCGGTCGGGCACGGACCGACGTTGCTGTCGAGGGTGGTGCTCACGGCGATCACCTGTCCGCAGGTGACGTGGGCGGCGGAGGCCGGGCCGGCCACCAGAACGAGCCCGGTGGCGAAGAGGGCGAGGGCGGCCGAAGAGACAAGGGTGCGCCGGAGGAAGTTCATGAACCCGCCTTTCAGAGGTCCGCCATTCTGGGGCCGGGCGGCGACCGAATCAAATAGCGGGCAACGGCCAGGTGACCACCGCGGCCTCGGCCCCGTCCGGCGAGGACTCCGTCGGGCGGAGCGGCAGCAGCATCCTCAGCTCGCCGCCTGCGGCGGCGGCGCTGTCGAAGGTCGGCTCCCACTGCCGGACCGGGAGGCGGCCCAGGGAGAAGGCGCCGGTCGCCCGCCGGCCGTCGAGGGCGGCGACGCGGAGGTCGATCTGGTCGCCCTTCCGCTCCGTCCACACGAGCCGCAACGGCCCCCCGTTGCCCACCAGCGCCGGCCGCCCGGCCAGCCTGCGGAGCCCGGACAGGGCCTCCGCCCGCCAGCGGCCGGCCTCCTGCCAGACGTGCAGCGCCGCCGCCGGGTCGTCCCCGTGGACACGGAAGACGGCGTGCGGCCGGCCCGAGGGGTCGACCGCCAGCGCCCCCTGGTTGAGGAGCCGGGGCGACCGGCCCGTCGTGGGCGCCACGACCTCGGCGGTGCCATGGGTCACCGGCAGCGGGCGGGGAGAGCCGTCCGACGCCTCCCACGTCGTCCCCCCGTCAGTGGACCGCAGGTAGGACACGTCGCGGTTGGTGGCGGCGTCCTCCCCGGAGCGCCACAGGAAGACCACGTGGATGGTGCCCCGCCCGTGGTCCACGGCGATGCGCTGCAGGTAGGGGCTCTCGCCACTCGACCGGCCGTCGAGCAGCGTGCCCACGCGGTGCCACCGGCCCGCTGCCGGGTCGAGCCGGTTCAGCACGACGTCACCGTGGCCGGCGCCGCCGTCCCGGTAGAAGAACAGGAGGTCGCCGCCGGGCGCCCGGGCGAAGGCGGGATAGGTCACCGACGTCTCGTCGGCGCCGACCATCCCCGGGCGTACCCACGAGTCGATGTCGAAGGGGCGCTCCGAGCGCACGTACCGCAGGGCGTCGGCGTGCATGTTGCCGGCCACGTGGACGTAGCCGGCCCCGTCTACGGCGATGACGTAGATGCGGTGGGCGTCCGGAGCGGTGGGCGCCCCGAGCGGGTTGCCGGCCAGCCGCCCGAGGTCCGCCGTGTGCCAGTCCCCGTCCCCCTGGCGCCGGCCGACGACGGGATTGCCACGGCCGTCGACCCACACCGCGAACCGGCGCTCGCCCTCGGACCACAGGTTGTCGTTGACGAACGCCGAGCTGTTCCAGCCCTGCAGCCCGACGGGACGGGGGAGGGGAGCCACCTCGGGGGTGCGGGAGAAGCGGGCCCCGGCCGCTTCCCTCGGCGCGCCGTCCAGGCGCACCGCCAGCCCGACGACGACGAGGACCAGTGCCGCGATGGTGGCGGCGCCGACGGCGACGACGGGCCACCGGCGCCCTCCCTGCCCGCCTCGGCTGCCCACGAGCGGCACGCTCCTCCTGCTCCGTCACCTTCTGGCTCGGGAGATGGTTCGCTAACGTCGAGGCCCATGGCCGTCAGGCGCCGGGCGTGTGCCTGCCCGGAACGCACCGACGACCGTAACGGGTCCCCGCCCCTTGCCGACCTCGCCATCGGAGGGTGAGCGGGCTCACCGTCGTCGTGAGCGGCATGGTCGCCGGTGTGCCCGGTCAGGGCGGCGCCACCTGGGCCGTGCTCCAGTACCTCCTCGCCCTGCGCCGCCTCGGCCACCGGGCTCTGCTGGTCGAGCCCGTGGCCCTGCCCCCCGACGGCGACCTGGCCGGTTCGGGGGCGGCCCGGTACTGCGAGCAGGTGATGCGGCGTGTGGGGTTGGACGACGGGTGGGCGCTGGTCGGCGCGGGGTCACGGAAGACGGCCGGGCGCCCCTACGACGAGGTGCTCGGGTGGGCACATGCGGCCGACGCCCTGCTCAACGTGTCGGGGATGCTGGTCGACGACGCCCTCCTCGCGCCCATCCCCGTCCGTGCCTACCTGGACCTGGACCCGGCCTTCAACCAGGTCTGGCACGAGGTCGAGGGCATCGACATGCGCTTCGACGGGCACACCCACTTCGTCACCGTCGGCCTCAACCTCGGCGCCGCCGGCTGCCCGGTCCCGACC